>CAZDKZ010000140.1:0-1501 GCA_964506215.1 uncultured Holophagae bacterium | reverse complement strand
AAGGGTTGTTGTAGGATTCATAGTGGCAGCAGTAAACCAATACCGGATGAGGTGAACCAATGAAACAAAAGGGTTTTTCACTCCTTGAGCTTTTAATCGTTCTGGCCATTATCGGCCTGATTGCATCTATTGCCGTTCCAAAGTATTTGAACTCCATGAACAAAGCCCGCTGGGAAACATCCCGCGCGGAACTGAAGCGCGTTGCCGAAGCATTTGACCAGTTCAACCTGGACCGGGGGTATTACCCGGATGCCGCCAGCTGGGATGAAATTGCCGTAACCGACAGTATCCTGATCAAGGAAGGCTACATCGACAAGATTCCCACGGCAGACAAATTCGGTACCGCTTATGAAGGGTTTTCCAAGGCCGACACCTACCTGTTCACGGGCCATGCTGCACCGGGTAAGTTTGCTGCACGGTATCCCAAGTATTATCTCCGTGACGGCAACTTCCTGTCTGAAAAGGAATACAACGATCTGATGACAGCCCTGGATGAAGCGGCAGCTGCCGCAGAAACCGAAGCAGTCGAAGGGGAAGGCGAAGCTGCTACTGAAACAGAATAAGCCGATCCAAACGCAAACCAGAGAGACCGCCCTTCCGGGCGGTCTTTTTTTGTTTGAAAACGGTTGCGTTCAACCCCATTTGGGGTACCATCAAAGCGAGTTCAACCCGGAGGTTTTCCGTTGGTTTCCATACCTGAACAACTGAGCAAAGCCGACCTGGTCCGTCTCCTGGCCCTGGAACAGGAAGCAGACCTGGCAGCACTTTTTGAAAAAGCATACGCAATGAAACTGGCCCAGGTGGGCCGGAAAGTGTATTACCGGGGCATCGTGGAATTCAGCAATGTCTGCACCAAGGACTGTTACTATTGCGGCATCCGTCGTCACAACACCGAGGTGGACCGGTTCACCATGACCGATGATGAAGTCATGGAATGCATTGAAGCTGCCCACCTGTATCGTTATGGATCTGTTGTACTCCAATCCGGTGAACGGGTGGACGAAGACTTTGTCTCCCGTGTGGAAACCCTGGTCAAACGGATCAAGACCATCGGAGACGGCGAACTGGGCATCACGCTGTCGTTGGGCGAACAGTCCCCCGAAACGCTCCAGCGCTGGTTTGACGCAGGCGCCCATCGTTACCTTTTGCGCATTGAATCCAGCAACCGGGAGATTTACCGGTCGCTGCACCCGGAAGATCATGATTTTGACTCCCGGCTCCGCTGCATCGAAGACCTGCGCCAGATCGGTTACCAGGTAGGCACCGGCGTCATGATCGGACTGCCCGGACAGACACTGGAAGACCTGGCCAACGATATCCTGTTCTTCAAAGAACAGGACATCGACATGATCGGCATGGGACCCTACATCGTGCATCACAACACGCCGCTGGCCGAAAAAATGCCCGACTTTGACCCCGAACGTCAGCTCCGCCTGGGACTCCTGATGATCGCGCTAACCCGGCTTTACCTGAAGGATGTCAATATTGCCGCCACCACCGC
>CAZDKZ010000139.1:0-1517 GCA_964506215.1 uncultured Holophagae bacterium | reverse complement strand
GTATCCGTCATGGATCCCTGTCGGGCCTGAAGCGCTTTGGCTTTGCAGGTTGCAACGGCATCACGGGACACATCAATACCAATGGCATTCAATCCCAGTCCCTTGGCCGCAATCAGTGTATGGCCCGCCGCTGCGCCGATGTCGACCAGGCATTCCCGTTCTCCGTGTCGTTTTGACATGGTCTGGCGGATCTGCCAGCTGGCCTTTCGAATCCGCCGCCAGAACCGGTCCGGATCGTTGTATCGCTGCCCCTTCAAGTGTTTACCGGATTGGTCGGGCAGTTGATCTGTATCGGCAAATCGCACATAAACCAGACGGCACACCGGGCACCGCGCCAGGACTGCGCTTTCATATTGACGAAACGATTTGTATTCACCGGTACCACACAACGGGCATTTACCGGTCAGTTCTTCAAAATTGACTGTGTCTGGTTGGTCCAATCCGTCACTCCCTGCAATTCTTCACTTGTCCATACGTGCAACTGGTGTGCCACCACGTGATGCGACCTGGACCGTCGGCGGTCCAAAAATGCTGTTAACACCTTGTGCAACTGATCCGTATACCCATCAGTGTACAGCAATTTGCTCCGGGAGGAAAAATGAAAAGCAACCTGAAACGACTGCTCATCGTCCTTTGCATGGCGTTCATCATCACCGGGATCACTGTCCAGGCAATCGAAACGGACAAGGCCGCGGCCATCGACAAGATCATGACCGTGTACCATGATTATGGCCTGTTCAACGGCACCGTTCTGGTCGCGGAAAACGGCAAGATCCTGTTCAAGAAAGGGTATGGACTGGCCAACATGGAATGGGAGATACCCAACACGCCGGACACGAAATTCCGCCTGGCATCCGTCACCAAGCAGTTTACCGCCATGGTGGTGCTGCAACTGGTGGAACAGGGCAAAATCAAGCTGGACGCACCACTGATCACCTACCTGCCCGACTACCGGGCAGACATCGGCAAACAGGTCACCATTCACCATTTGCTGACCCACACCTCCGGCATTCCCAGCTATACCAGCCGTCCCGATTTCTTCAAAGATATCGCCCGGGATCCATACGAGCCGCTGCCGTTCATCCGAAAATTCTGCAGTGACGACCTGGAATTCAAACCGGGCAGCCAGTTCAAGTACAACAACTCCGGCTATTTCATCCTGGGCGCCATCATTGAACAGGTGACCGGAAAATCCTACGCAGAAGCGGTGCAGGAACAGATTTTCGAGCCACTGGGCATGGATGGATCCGGCTATGATCTCCACGCCACCATTATTCCCAAACGGGCTGCCGCCTACGAAAAACGGGGCAACGGCTATGTGAACGCCCATTACCTGGACATGCGGCTCCCGTTCGCGGCTGGGGCCCTGTATTCCACGGTGGAAGACCTGTACAAGTGGGACCGGGCACTATACACGGACGAATTGTTGTCTCCGGAACTGAAAAAGACCATGTTCACGCCCCACATCAAGAACTATGGGTATGGCTGGGCCATCCGCAGCCGGAAGATCGGCGACA
>CAZDKZ010000138.1:0-1759 GCA_964506215.1 uncultured Holophagae bacterium | reverse complement strand
GGCGAGCGGCTGGAAAGTGACAAGGCCGTATCGGTGGATGACATCATGTCCATCCTCTACGCGGTGGGGGAAGATGTCAAGGCCATCACCGAGACCCTGAAAAACACCGTCGGCACGGATAAGGGCGAAACCCAGATAGCCAATATCCTGGAAAACATTGAACGGCTGACAGCCGATCTCCGGGACATCACCGGTCGCAACAAGGAAGGATTCAACAACTCGGTATCCAATATTGAATCCTTTACGGCAGATCTGAAACGGGAAATTCCGATCCTGGCGGAAAAGCTGGACCGACTGGCTACAAACCTGGATGCAGTGGTATTGGAAAACCGGGAGAACCTGCGGGAAACCATTGCCAATGCCCGATCCGGGACGGCCAAGCTGGATAAGACGCTGAATTCCATCGATTCCATTGCGGGCAAGATTGACCGGGGTGAAGGTACAGTGGGCAAGCTGGTGAACGACGAACAGACCCATGACAATCTCAACAAGACCCTGATTTCGTTCCGCAACACCATGGACAGTGCCAATGATTATTTGACCGTTTTCCGGGATACTGGTGTTTACCTGGGATTCCGAACCGAATACATGTTTGACATCGAAGAAAGCAAGAGCTATTTCTCGGTGGACATTGTGCCGTCTGAAACGCGCTTCTACCAGGTGGATATCGTGGACAGCCCGTATGGCCGGGTCAAGGAAAGTACATTTGACCATGTGATTACCGATCCGGATGGTACGGTTCGTGACCAGTATACCGAGACGATTGTCTCCAACAAGGACGATATCAAGTTTTCCGCACTGATCGGTCAGCGTTTCGGCGACTTCGTGGTCAAGGTGGGTCTGATTGAATCCAAGGGCGGATTCGGGATCGGTTACAACCCACCCAGTCTCAACAAAGTTTCCGTTTTCCTGGAAGCATCTGACTTCAGTCGGGAAAATGACCTGTCACCGCGAATGAAGTTATACGGTTCTTACCAGTTCTACCGGGACTTCTACCTGGTGGGCGGGGTAGATGATCTGCTGGAAAGTGAACACAGTCAGTATTTCCTGGGCGTGGGTATCCGTTTCCGGGACGATTTCTTCAAGAACCTGTTGTCCAACGTGAGCTTTCAGTAAGGACAGCTGCGGGGGACGGAGGAAAAATGGCCCGTAAGAAGAAGACAATCTTCGAATGTGAATCCTGCGGCTATCGCAGTTCCAAGTGGATGGGCAAATGTCCGGATTGTGATTCCTGGAACAGCTTCCTTGAAGTAAAAGAGGCGGCCGAACCGGAATATCGGGGTCAGGCCCTGTCCACCGATGGTCCCGTCCCCATCTGTGACATCGATACCGAGCAGGTGGACCGGATTTCCACCGGCATGGGCGAGGTGGACCGTGTGCTGGGTGGTGGTGTTGTTCCCGGATCCCTGGTGTTGATCGGCGGGGAGCCGGGGATCGGCAAGTCTACCCTGATGCTCCAGGTCTGTCAGAAACTGGCCGAGAACAATTGCCGTGTGCTCTACATGTCCGGGGAAGAATCCCCCAACCAGATCCGTATCCGCGGGGCCCGGGTCGGGTGTGAACATCCGGAAATCCTGGTCAGTGGCGAAGTGACCGTGGAAGGCATCCTGGCCCAGATGGAAAAGGAAAAGCCGGGACTGATCGTCATCGACTCCATCCAGACCGTGTTTTCTACCGAATTAACATCAGCACCGGGTACGGTTTCCCAGATCCGGGAAGCGACGACAAAGTTCCTGTATGCGGCCAAGCGCAGCGGCAT
>CAZDKZ010000137.1:0-1778 GCA_964506215.1 uncultured Holophagae bacterium | reverse complement strand
CATGTACCCCCCCTGTTTGGTTTCCCCGTAGATAGATGCCGACAGCATTGACCCCGGGTCCGTGAATTTTCATGATATTGAGCAAGTTACAACCATTCTACCATGGTGGCTACCGGTCCGCCTGAACGAGTACACCGTCCACAACCTTATTGAGAATCATGCTGAATAATGCTATGTTGTAGACGCATCCGGGGGGTAGTCACAATCGGTTTCAGACGCGCATTCCGACTTGAAATCCAAACATTGAGGGGCTGCTGAAATGAACGCACGGAAAATCATTCAACCCAGGGGCAAATCCGTTGCCCGGCCGATCTGCACTCTCGTGCTGCTGATTGGTTTCTTCGCACTGATGAACGGCTGCAACAACAATAACGGCAAGAAAAAACCAAACGGACCGGTTCCGCTGGTGGAAGCCGTTCAGGCCCATCATGGCAAGCTTCCGCTGACCCAGCGGCTCAGCGGACGGGTTGAGGCGCAGAACCAGATTGCCGTGTATCCCGAAGTCTCCGCGCCCATCGTTGAAGTACGGGTAAAAAACAGTGACACCGTTAAAGCCGGAGATGTCCTGGTGAAACTCCGGGACAAGGAATTCCGGGAACGGTTCAACCAGGCCGTCGCCGGTCACGGTATTGCCGCCGCCCAGTTGAAACAGGCACGGGCCCAGTTTGCCGAGGCAGATGCCGAATACAACCGGATGAAGTCACTGATGGAACAGGGCATGACCAGCCCCAGTGAACTGGAAACTGCTGAAACCCGGGCCGTCAGCGCCGAAGCCAACGTATCCCTTGCAGAAGCGCGACTGGCACAGGCCGCCGCAACGGTGGCCGAACGGCAGGAAACCCTGGCCCAGACCACTGTACGGGCACCGATTACCGGCAGTGTTGGAAACCGGAACGCGGAAATCGGCATGCTGGTCACCGGCAGCACCCGGCTGTTCACGTTGGGTCAACTGGATGCCGTGCGGGTGGAAGTCAGCCTCACCGACCGGATGCTGACCTATGTGCAGCAGGGACAACGGTGCCAGGTTTCCGCACCGCACACCCTTGCAGACCCGGTGGAAGGCACCATATCACGGATATCCCCCTTCCTGAATCCGGTTACCCACAGCACGGTTGCGGAGATCGACCTGCCCAACCCGGACGGCAGACTGGTACCGGGGATGTTTGTTTCCGTGGACATTTTTTACGGGGAAAGTGATGAGGCCACCATTGTGCCCATGAGCGCGTTGTATGAACATCCGGCCACCGGTGTCACCGGCGTCTATGCCAGCAACGAATCCCTGAACATCCGGGAAACCGCGAAAACCGCGGATGATACCACGGACGACCGGTCCGATCCGGTTCAATTCCGGTTCATCCCGGTTGAGGTTGTTGCCCGGGGACGGATGGAAGCGGGTGTCCGCGGCCTGGAACCGGACCTCTGGGTGATGACGCTGGGCCAGAACCTGCTGGCCGGGGAAGACGGCAAAGCCAGGGTCAAGCGGGTCAGCTGGGACTGGGTGCACAAGCTTCAGAAACTGCAGCGGGAAGACCTGATGGAAGAAGTCATCCGGGAGAAAAAACAGCAACCGGAACCAACGGGTACTGAATAATGAACATTTCCGAACTGTCCGTCAAACGCCCCATCGCCACCACCATGGTGTTTCTCATTATCATCGTGCTGGGCATCATGGGATTCCGGTATCTGCCGGTAGACCTGCTGCCCCAGATCGAATATCCGCAACTCACCGTCCGTACCAACTATCCCAACGTGGGTCCCGAAGAAATCGAACGGATCAT
>CAZDKZ010000136.1:0-1977 GCA_964506215.1 uncultured Holophagae bacterium | reverse complement strand
CAGATACAGGCAGCCGTGTCGGTTTACCGGATCAGGAAACCGACTTCATCTTGGCCGCCCGCTTCCGGTCATTCTCATTCAGGTGTTTTTTCCGCATCCGAATGGCCGTGGGGGTGATTTCCAGCAGCTCGTCATCCGCAATGTATTCCATGGCCTGTTCCAGCGTGAACAGTCGTGGCGGTGAGAGCTTGACCGCATCATCGGATCCCGACGCGCGCATGTTGGTCAGTTTCTTCCCCTTGGCCACGTTCACCACCAGGTCACTGTCCCGGGAATGTTCACCGACGATCATGCCCTCGTACACTTCCACGCCGGGGCCGATAAACAGTTCCCCCCTGGGCTGCAGGTTGTCCAGTGCGTATGCCACCGACTTGCAGGGGATCTGCGCGATTAACACGCCCCGGTTCCGTGTGGGGATTTCGCCCTTTTCAAACTCATACTCGTAGAAGCTGTGATTGAGGATACCGGTGCCCCGGGTTTCGGTCATGAATTCATTTCTGAAACCGATCAGCCCCCGGGCGGGTACCTTGAACTCCAGGCGGGTGTATCCATCCATACCGGCCACCATGTTGATCATTTCGCCCTTACGCAGCCCCATTTTCTCAATAACCACACCCACGAATTCGTCGGCCACGTCCACGATGGCCAGTTCAATGGGTTCGGTTCGCTTCCCGTCCAGTTCCCGGTAGATGACCCGGGGTTTGGATACCTGGAATTCATAGCTTTCCCGTCTCATGTTTTCGATCAGGACGGCCAGTTGCAATTCTCCGCGGGCCTTTACCGTGTAGGCCTCGGAGACGTCTGTCCGTTCAACACGAATACTCACGTTGGTTTGAAGCTCTTTCTGCAGGCGGTCCCATATATTCCGGGACGTTACATATTTTCCTTCCTTGCCTGCAAGCGGAGAATCATTCACCGTGAATGTCATGGACAGGGTCGGTTCATCAATCTTGATCAGGGGCAGGGGCTTGGGGTTGTCCCGGTCGGCCACGGTTTCGCCCACGTCCACCTTTTCCATGCCGGAAACAGAGACAATGTCCCCCGCGAAGGCACGGTCAATTGCGGTGCGTTTCAGTCCCTCGTATGCAAATACCCGGGTGATCCGATAGGACAGGCGGCTGCCGTCACGTTTCATCAGGAGGATGTCGTCGCCGACGCCGATGGATCCATTTACGATCTTTCCCGTTCCGATTTTGCCCAGATAATTGTCATAGGAAATGGCGGATACCAGCATTTGAAGCGGCTGTTCCGGATCTCCTTCCGCGTCGGGGACCCGTTCCAGGATGGCATCAAACAGCGGTTTCAGGTCGGTGCTGCCGTCATCCAGGCTATTGTGGGCAACGCCGTCCTTGGCGGAGGCAAAGACCACCGGAAATTCCAGTTGATCATCATCTGCATTCAACTCAATGAACAGGTCCAGTACCATGTCCACAACATCTTCGGGACGGGCGTTGGGTCGGTCAATCTTGTTGATGACGACCACCGGCCGGATGCCCAGTTCCAACGCGTTTTTCAGGACATACTTGGTCTGGGGCATGGGCCCCTCAAAGGCGTCTACCAGGAGCAGCACCGAGTCCACCATTTTCAGGATGCGCTGAACCTCACCACCGAAATCGGCGTGACCGGGCGTGTCCACGATGTTGATCTTGGTGTTCCGGTAGTGGAACGCAGCATTCTTGGAGAAAATGGTGATGCCCCGTTCCCGTTCCAGGTCGTTGGAATCCATGACCCGTTCCTGGACATGCTGGTTGGCTCTGAACACACCGGCCTGGGCCAGCATGGCATCTACAAGGGTTGTTTTGCCGTGGTCCACGTGGGCCACAATGGCGACGTTCTTTATGGGAGACATATCCGGTTTCCTTTGGTGCTGAATTGAAATGTGTGGTGCGGTTGTGGGCACGAGGAGAAAACGCACGAGCGACAGTGTATGTGATCAAGCACAGCCCGTCAACAACTATGTGGGCTGCGGGATCTTTT
>CAZDKZ010000135.1:0-2271 GCA_964506215.1 uncultured Holophagae bacterium | reverse complement strand
GGAGATTGCAAAACCCCGGCCCCTGATTGCCCACGTGGCCAGTCAGAACGTTGCTTCCATCCGTGTGCTGGAGAAATGCGGGTTTGTCCTGACGGATGAGTCCCAGGTGGCAGATACCCCTTCCGGTGAGACGGTGACCCAGTTGACCTACCGGTTGGGATGACCGATCGACATCCGTTGAGATTCCCGAACCTGTTATATCATTCCACTTAGAACAAACACACCCACCAGCGTGACGCTGCTGAGAATGGTGGCAGCCAGCAATAGAGTGGATGCGAATCCCGCATCTCCCCCGTATCGTTTCAGAAACACGACCCCCAGTACGGCCGGCGGCATGGCGGCCAGCAATACCAGTACATCCTGCCAGAGTTCCGGCATGCCCATCGCACGGGCAATGCTGCCGGCCAGCAGGGGTTTCAGCAGCAGTTTGATTCCCACCACGATGACCAGTGCCAGCAGGGCTTCCTTCAATTTCGGACGTTTGAGTAACAGACCCACCGCCAGGATGGCCAGTGGTGTCAGTGCGGCGGCCAGGATTTCGCCCACATGGAAAAGAGGCTGGAGATAGATATTTTCCTTTCCCGGGAGGGAAAATATACCCCAGGTGATTCCCGCAAGCAGGGCGAAAAATACCGGTGACCGGAAGAATGAAAGGCTCGCCCGCCAGTCTCCTTTCTCACCGGAGCCGAAGAAAGCTGCCAGTACAGGACCCAGGATAAAGATGGGATAGCCCACCCCCAGTTCGGAAATCAGGACCGCTTCGGTCATGGCCTGGGTGTTGCCCGGGAACATCTGCATGATGATGGCATACCCCAGGAAGGTGGATGAACCGAAGGCGGCGCAGAATACGATGGCCCCCTGCTTGGCCCGGCTGAATCGAAGCAGGCGGCTGACCCACCAGGCCAATGCAATGCAGAACAGTTCCAGGAAGAGCATCACCCCCGCGGGTTCCAACTGCTTCCACTGGAGATCCTGGTTTGCCAGGGACAGGAACACGATGGCCGGCAGGCAGAGATCGGTCACGATCCGGGCAAGAATCATGGAATGGGATTCCGCCAGGATATTTCGGGATTTGAGGACGACAGCCAGTGCATACAGTACGGTGATGACCAATACAGCATTGACCAGGGAATGGAATACACTCATCTTGTACAGTCTCCATTTTGTTGAATATGCGTGATAATGGAAATGGTACACCCAACACGGCGCATGATCAAGGACACTGTTTGACCCTGTTGTCAAACACTTCCCCTTGCTTGTGCGTACCAGAAATGTACCTGCCGGAAAGAACAAGAACGAGGGGGATGAAATGAGCACCACGCAGGGAGCATCTGCTGCGTCCGAAGCAACGGAATTGCAGGTGGAACGAAAGCGGCTGAAACGATTTACCTGGATTTGCGCCATCGGTTCACTTGTGACCGGCATTATCGTGTGGCAACTGATCCGGATACCGTTCGGACTGATATTCAATCATATACTGGTTGCTTTTGCATGCCTGCTGTCCCTGGCGCTGCTGGGCCTGGGTATCCAGGGGTTGCGGAAACGGGGCTGGTGGTGGAAACTGGCGGGGATAATCCCCGTGGTGCTGTCCGTTTCCGTTGCGGTGCTGACCATTGTCGTACTCACCGACATGCGGATACTTTACTACCGCGGTCCGGTTCCGGATCTGAGCCGGGATCAGTGGCAGGCGGATTTTCAGGGACTGGTTGATCTGCTGGCGGAAAAGCATGTGGACCTGCCTGCCCTGATTGAGCGGAGCGTCCTGGACCAGGCGGTCGCGGATGTGAGCCAACGGATGGATCAACTGAGCGATGGGGACAAGCTGATGGAGTTGCTCCGGATTGTTTCCATGCCGGGGGATGCCCATACGTTTCCGTTCGTGGTGCTGCCCAGTTATGATCTCCACTCCCTGCCAATCCAGGTATTCGGTTTTCGTGACGGCTGGGGAATTGTGGCCGCGGGACGGGAACACCGGGACCTGGTGGGTTGCCGTATCCTGGCAATTGACGGTAAGTCCATCGAAGATATTTTTGCAGACTGTGACGTACTGCTTGCGTCGGAATCGGATATGGGACGGAAGGAGCGGTTTTCCTACATGTGCGTGATGGCGGAATGGCTGGCTTATCATGATGTGATTTCAGACCTGGACCGGGCAACGCTGACATTGTTGGATTCGGCGGGCAACCGGGTGGAAAAGGACCTGGAATTCGGGGATTATTATCGCCAGTTTCTGTGGTCCAATTATTTCCGAATTGATAACGACCTGCCGGC
>CAZDKZ010000134.1:0-2297 GCA_964506215.1 uncultured Holophagae bacterium | reverse complement strand
GCGTTCAGCCGATCTGCACAAGTTGGAGCAGCGCCTGCGAAAGCAGGTGGCAAGGCATCGGTTGATTCGTCAATGCTTGCATTGAAACGAATCAGTCCGGGCATTGCCATTAGCGGGACTGAAGTCCCGCGGGGCAGCTCCGACTTGAACCAATTCCGCTACCGCTCACGCGCGTTTTCGAACTGCGGAGAGGAAACGGGATTTCAATGTGTCACTCATTAAGGCTTTCTTAATCGGTGGTAACTTGAAGAATCCGCCGACGAAGCCTCTCATGAATTTATGGGACAGTTCATTCGGATTCGAGAAGATAAAATTCTGCAGCGTCCCCTGCTCCAAACACTGCATCATAATCCGTTCAAAGGTATCTTCCGGATGAATCACCCGCTGCTCGCGCTTCTGCAGTTTCATGGACTCCGGGCGGCACTTGAGCACGCAGACCCCGCAACCCAGGCAGAGCGTTTCATCAATCACCGCCTTTTTCCGCTTGGGATTGTCCGCCAGCGGTTCCATGGTGATGGCGTTGACCGGGCAGGCCGTTTCGCACAACGAACACCCGGTGCAGGCCTGTTCGTCTACCCGGGCAATATAGGAGGATGTCATCACCGCCTGTTCATAGCCATGCTTGCTGATGCCCAGCAACGCGTTGCAGCAGCAGCCGCAGCAGTGGCACATGAAGCCCACGTTTTTCTGCACGTTGTCCGCGTTGATCACCAGGCCCAGTTCCCGGGAGCGGGCCAGGTTTTCCAGCATCTCGGTTTTGGACACTTCTTTGCCCAGGTTGTGACGGATCAAATATTCCGCACCGCCACCAAACGACGAACAGGTTTCCAGCGGCACGTCGCATTGCTTGTCCCCGGTATGCAGTTTTTCATGGCGGCAGGAGCACAGCCCGATGGAAAACGTGGAATGGGATTCGATAATCGCGGTGGCCTTCTCATAATCCAGCACTTCCATGTAGTCTTCCATGGTCCGCTCATGGGGCAGCGCCCGCATCAGCGTGGTCTGCTGGCCCTTGCTGAAATTGGCGTCCCAGAAGGCCGGGCTTTCCACCAGGTATTCCTTGAACAGTTTTGCGCATTTCTCGGAATCCACCCCGTCCCCGGTGCGCATCATGGTGAACTCGAAGATACCGATCACCATGGGGGAGATGGTGTAGACGTACCTGGTCTTTGCCCAGATGTCCACCAGCAGGCCCTTATCCGCCAGCCGGTCCAGGTGGGGCTGCAACTCCGATTCGGTGTATCCGGTAACCTTGGCGATTTTCCGTGCGGAAGCGAGCCCGTAGGGCATCTTGACCAGGATGTCCGCTTCCACTTCGGTGTACAGCTCTTTGAGCATGGCATGGAGGGTATCATTCCACGGTGTCCGGACGGTGAGACCATCCAGCTTCTTCCCCAGCTTCCGATAGATGTCTTTGCCAACCAGGTGTCCCATAGTCGCTCCCCCGCGTTTTTTGTTGGTCTTATTGTATCAGCATGCGCATATGCCAAGAATGAAATGTTCCCAGACCCGGGACAGGGGAAATGAAAAGAACCTGGACTGCATTCAGTATTTCACGTGTTTAACAGGGTCACTTCACGCGAAATTTGAGGATAGATTTCTTGTATGCCGCCGTCGCGTAAAGACTACCACCAACAAAGCAGATCCCATTCACAGTTTCCGGTAACAGCCATGTGCGGCTTGCCCTGCCATTGCTGTCTAACTGTACCAGGCGGCTGCCATCCGTCACCCACAGCGTGCCGTCATGCCAGGTCACTGACTCCAACGCCCCGATTTCCAGGATATGGGTCACCATCGTTTCCAGCTTCCGTCCGCCGCTTGGATTCAAGCCGGTCAATCGCCCGGACCGTTCGGCTATCCACAGCAGCTTCCCGTCCCAGGCCATTCCCGTCAATGTTCCGTTAATCGCGGATGGCAACGGCAACTGCCCCTGCTTGCCCCAGAATACGAACCGGCCCCGGGACTCCAGCGCCGAAAGACCCACCGGCGTGGCAGCATAACCCCGGATCACAAAATCACCGGTATCCGCAATGAAGCCGGGCGGCTCATACCGTACATATCCCTCGATTACCGGGAACTGACCATAGCCGCCATCGCTACATACGGCCAGGCTGGGTGTGCCTCTGGTTAAGTCCAGGCACATGTCGGTAAATGCGGTGGATGTGTCACTCTTGAAGGCGGGGACCGGATATTCGCCGGTCAGAAACACTTCACCGAAACTGACGGTTGTCCCCAGCAACAATATCATCGCGATCATTGCTCGCATTGCGTCCCTCCAATTTTCATTTGCTTGCATT
>CAZDKZ010000133.1:0-2379 GCA_964506215.1 uncultured Holophagae bacterium | reverse complement strand
ACCATGGTCCACATGATGCTGACCAGCTGGCCCATCACGGCGGCCAGGTCCATATCCTTGCCGGCGGCCATCCAGGTGCCCACTTTCGTCCACACCACGTAGGGATGCCAGGCCTGTACATGGATATCCAGGTGTTCACCGGGCAGGGTTCCCAGTTGGCTCAACAAACGCCACACCCGGATGCTCCAGACGCCATACAATGCTTCTATCAGGAAAACCGCACCGAGGATCAAACAGGTCAACCGCTTACCGCCCATCATCTGTGTCCCCCTTTGAAAATCCTACCCTCAACTCTATCACTTGATTCAATGTTCCTTCAACTGGAAGCAAAAAAAGGCCCGCCTTTCCGGCGGGCCCTGGTTATGCAATCCGTTTGATCGTCAGCGGATGTCCGCTTCGTGCCACCTGGAACGGTCCGGCATGGCCGGCAGTTCCGGATCGGTATGGGTTTCGGTTTCCAGTTGCTTCAGCAGGACTTCCACTGCCTTTTCGATGCAGGGGTCCTTGCCCGCCGCGATCGCTTCGGGACGGTCGTACACTTCGATATCCGGGTAGATACCGATACCTTCCACAACCCAGTCACCCTTTTCGTCAAACACACCGAAGGTCGGCACATTGATGCTGCCGCCATCTACCAGGCTGGCGTTGCCGGACAGGCCCACCAGGCCGCCCCAGGTACGGGTACCGATCAGCGTACCGAGATTGCGTTTCTTGAAATAGTACGGGAACGCGTCCCCGCCCGAACTGGAATAGTGGTTGATCAGCATGGCCTTGGGACCGTCATGGGCAATCCCCGGTGTGGCGTTGGGTTTGACACCCCGGCGCGCCCAGTAGCTCAGCGTGGTCCGTTCCAACAGGCCGGTCATCACATCGGGGATGAACCCGCCGCCGTTATACCGGTCATCAATGATCAACGCGTCCTTGTTGTGATAGGCATACATACCCCGGTACAATTCCCGGTTCCCTTCCACCGCGGTGTTGGGCACATGGATATAGCCGATCTTTCCACCGGACAGCTTATCCACCAGCTGTCGCCGGCTTTCCACCCAGTCCAGGTAGCGCAGTTCCTGGTCCGACCGGATGGGTTTCACCATGGAAGTCCGTGCACCGGAACCATCGGCATTGGCGGATACGGTCACCGCAATCCGCTTGCCCACCGTGTTTTCCAGGAACAGGTACGGATTGTCCTTCACGGTAACATCCTTGCCGTCGATCTTCAGGAGATAGTCACCTTCGTTCACATCCACGCCCTGGACGGTGAGCGGTGAGGTGCGCCTGGGGTTCCAGTTTTCACCTGCAAAGATCTTGTCGATGACATACCGGCCGGTGGCTTCGTCCGCCTTGAATTCGCAGCCTAAGAGCCCGTTGTCCATCCGCTTCACCCGGTCAAAATCACCCCAGTTCACATAGGCATGACCCACGTTCACTTCACCGACCAGTTCACCAAAAATGTAATCCAGATCGGCCCGATGACTGACATAGGGCAGCAACGCGGCATATTTTTCCTTCATGCCGGTCCAGTCCACACCATGCAGATTGTCGGCATAGAACCAGTCGCGGAAAATCCGCCAGCCGTCGGTATAGATCTGCTTCCACTCGGTCCGGGGATCAATCTTCATGGACATGTCGGACAAGTCCAGCTTACCCGCCCCGGGCTTCTGTCCCGGTTTCAGGTCGGCAATTGCATAGCTGCGGCCGTGACGATACAGCACCTTCTTGCCGCCGGATGCCAGGATGGCCCGCCGGACGCCCTTGAGCATCAGGGTGTCTTTCTTCTTTTCAATGTCATAGCGATGCATGCCGTCACTGTCAAAATAGACCAGTCCGCCCTTGACCGCGTTCAGGCCCCAGTAACGACCAGCCTTCAGCGGGAATGCCACGATCCGGTTTTCCGCCTGGTCCGGGTCAATGGTCACCTTCACGCCCGGCTTGGCCTTGTCAGCGTCTTTCTTCTTGTCTTTCTTGTCCTTTTTGTCTTTCTTGTCGGTTGCTTCCACCCCGGCCTTCTTCACCGGCTCTTCATCATCCTTGTCCGGGAACAGGGCAGCCGTTTTCTTTGTCAGCGGCAGACCATAAATCCGACCTGCATCGTTGTACAAATAGTCGAATTCAAAGCTGGAGAATTCCAGGTTGAAATCCCGGTCGGAGGTGAAGAACAGATATTTCCCGTCGGTGGAGAATACCGGATCACCGTCACTGAAGGTGTCCCCGGTCAACTGCACGGATTTCCGTTCCTTCACCGTCCAGTACCAGATACCGGACTGGCCATTGTCACTGATTTTCGTGTAGGCAATGGTATTGGAATCCGGTCCCCAGGAATAGGCATTGAAATCCCGGTGTTTGGCGGTATCCACCAGCACCAGTTCTTTGCTCTTCACG
>CAZDKZ010000132.1:0-2433 GCA_964506215.1 uncultured Holophagae bacterium | reverse complement strand
GTATGGTAAGCTGAATGTAACAAATCATCCGTTTTGCCGGGCGGGTCCCGGGGTGTGGCATGCCCGGTCTTCCAAAGGGGGGCTTCATGATCAAGCAAATGCTGAAGTTGCCGCAGGGAATTGCCGGGGTGCTGGTGCTGGGCTTCGGCATCCTGGTGGGTGTCAATTATGATCCGGCCAATTTCCCGCAGCAAAACACCATGGTTGCCAAGACCACGGCCGAGGCGGTGGCCATGTATCACCAGAATGAAAAGAACCGGGAAGAGAAGCAGATGGCACTGTTCATGATTTTCGGTAGTCTTGGGTTCGGTCTGCTCATGCTGTTCAACGCGGCGTACACAGCGTCCAGACAACTGAAGCAGGAAGCGGAAACCCGAGATCCCAACGCGCCGATCCGTCCGGAGTGAACCATGAGTTGCAATAAACGATTTCAAATAATTGCAGTACTGGCACTTACCTGCTTCATCCGGTGTATACCTGCCTTCGGTGCCCATGATGGGGACAAGATTGATCAGGTGTTGCGGAAAACACTGGAAGACAAGGGACACACCGTTACCATCAACCACAGCGGCGAAACGGATGAAGAGTTTTTCACCATTGCGGCCTACGATCCCAACGTGGATGGGTTACAACTGCAGGCCACGGGCTATTCCAGCAAGAAGGTGAAGGAAGCCCTGGAGCAGATCGGGCAGGCATTTGGAGAAATGGCAAAGGTCCAGTATGGGGGCGCGACACCCTCGGTTTCGACATCCACAGTGGTGTTTGACGGTGTCAAGGTAAAACGGACGGTATCCGCTGCCCAGAATTACGAGGGGCAGATCATGAAGGTCTCTATGCCCAAAATGACCAACCTGTACTTCTATGCCAATCCCCTGCTTGCGTTCGCGGTCACGGTGCAGGGGGACCGGAATCCCGAACCATACATGAAGGCATTGATCAAAAACCTGAAGGAAGCGGGCATGCTGGGACCGGTGGAGGAAGGGGTGGAATTTACCATCCAGGTTCGCAAGGATGGATGGATTCCGCTGGATCGGCCGGTGGCCACAGGCCCCATGTCTCCCTCATCCATCACGGTGACCGGGACGGTGGTTGATATCAACGGAGACCCGGTTACCGGGGCAAAACTTCATGTACCATCGCTGAACGTTTCGCATGAAACTGGAATTGATGGCAGGTTCCGCCTCCATTCAGCAACAAAAGGGAAAGACCCGTTTTCCATTGATTTGATACTGCTCCTGCAGCAGCCCACATCCGGTGTCACGGTGAGCATTGCCGGACCTGCATCCCCCGTTCTGGCGGTACCTTCAACACCCAAACTGAAACTGAAAGCGGTGGATAAGGATGGAAAACCCATTGACCGCGGCCATGTCCAGTTGAACTGGACAATCCCGAAATTTGTCAAGACATCCATGACAACGGCCATGCTGGACAATAAGGGTGAGCTGGAGATCCCGCTGGATATCCGGAAACCGGAAGGATTGGCGGGCCTGGCCATGGACGCGTCGTCCCTGAACGTCAAGCTGGAGGCCATCGTCAAACCACGGGATGGGGGTGATCCGGGCAAGTGCATGTATACAGCACCGTTGAACCTGGCGCTGGTAATCGGACAGACAACGGGACCGGACATGAAACCCCGGGTGGAAAACGAGGCCCCATGGGCCGTGCTGGGGGATTTCCGAAACCAATGCCTGGACAGCTGGAAAGATGATACCGGCCGGTTCCAGCTATTGGTTCAGCCACTGCATCCGCTGAAGATGGTCCCATTCGATGGATGGGCGCTGCGCTGGAGCGACAGGAACCGGATCCCCATGAACTGCCTGATCAAGCCGGCACCGCAGCCGGGGAAAGTGGTTGATGTGGGGTTGATCGATGTACTGACGGTGGATGAACATGTGGAACGGATTCGCGGGGTGTTAAAGGAATTCTGCGCGGCCATGCCGCTGACACCGTCCGAACAGTCCAGTACCCAGGCAGCCATCTCCCGGCTGGCGTTCAAAGACGGATACGCGAGAACAGCGCCACTGTACATGGACAACTATACCGATGACTCCGGACAGATCGGTATTCCGAAAACGTCGGCGTTCTACTGGGGCACCAACCTCATGGAAAACAACGACGCGGCCTACCAGATTATTCCCCATGAGTTCGGTCACTTCATGCATCACCATATTATTGAGAAATATGCATTCCGACACGTGTTCTACAACAGTCTATCCACCGGCGACCACAACACCTGGGCGGCACCACCCGGATCCGGCCTCAAGAAGAAATACTTGAGCTTCTCCGAGAACACCGCGGATTTCTTCGCCCTGTTGTTCCGGAAGTTCTGGGCGGACCGCCATCCGGAAATCAAGGATTCCCCCTACTTCAAACTGACAGGATATCTCCACGAATTTGAAGATGACAAACAGGCCATGGCGGTGATCAGCGCCG
>CAZDKZ010000131.1:0-2454 GCA_964506215.1 uncultured Holophagae bacterium | reverse complement strand
CTGGCCAGCCCGATGGCCAGGCCGACGACATTGATGGCGGAGCGTACGGATTGGCGGCGGATCTGTCGGATGGCCGTCATTACATAATTCCCCAGCAGTGGGGGCAGCAGCCGACTGAATGTGAAGACGCGTCCGGACGAACGGGCCATGGCGAATTCCGTGTTGATTCGTTCGTCGGGGTTAAACAGTTTGACAGCTTTGCGAAACGCCTCTTCCTCGCTCAGCCCGGTAACGGTCAGGTATTCAATTTTTTCCCGTAAATGGAGGGTCATCTCGAGGATATCCCCGTCTTCCATGTATTGGTTTTTTCTCAGTTGTCGCGACCAGTCTGCAATCGATTCCTCCAGGTTGAACATGTCACTTCTCCTCTGTCAGCGGCGGTGTGTTGACGTCAAACGACTGCCGGCACAGGGACTGAATGATGGTTGAAATGTGTTGCCAGCGTTTGTTTGCCTGTTTGAGTTCAGCGATTCCTGCTTCAGTAATGAAATAGTATCTCCGGGGACGCTCATTATCGGCAATGGTCCACTTGCTTTGAATCAGGCCGTTCTTCTCCATGCGCTTTAACATAGGATAGAGCGTGGCTTCCGGCCATTCCATTTCCCCTTCGAGCATGGCATTCAGTCTCTGCACGATCTTGTATCCATAGGATTCCTCGGCGGCCAGGATGGACAAGATCAGGGGTTGGGATGCGGCGGCAATGAAAGACTTCTGCATGGTCACCTCGCTGAAATAATATTATGCGTACGCTAGTATCATACATGCGCTAGTAAAGAATGTTTCAGCCGGGGAAAAAGAATTTCAGGTCCGGGCACAGGGAAACTGGTACGGACAGCGGGAGAACAAAACCGGAAGCGGGTTGTCGTGCGTGTCAGGTGCGTTGGAGGATGACCACGGTGATGTCGTCCTGCTGCTTGGTGGGGCCGACGAAGGATGTCAGGTCCTGAAGGACGGCATCGGTCAGCAGATGGGGGGAAAGATGCCGGTTTGATTTCACGAAGTCGATCAGCCGGTCGGTTCCATATTCGTCACCTTCTCCGGCAAGCGATTCGGTAACACCGTCCGAACAGATCAGCAGGGTGTCGCCCGGTTCCAGGTTTATCTGGCGGCTTTGGTGTCGGGCATCGGCAAACATGCCGATGGGCAGACCGGTTTCGTTCATGATTTCGCATTCTCCGGTCCCGCGGAACAGGATCGGATGGGAGTGACCGGCATTGGTGTAGGTGAGTTCGTGGTTGGCGGTGTCCAGTACGGAGTAGAACATGGTGGCATATTTTTCTGAAGAGGTGCTATTGCACAGCAACGTGTTGATTCGTTCCATGCAGTTGTCGACGAAGCAGGCCGTTGTCCGATGGGCGCTGTTGTGACAGTTTTTGGTGGCACACCGCATCAGGGTCTGGCTGCGTACGGTGGCCTGGAGGTTGGCCATCAGCAGGGCAGCGGACAGCCCTTTGCCCGATATGTCGGCCACGCAGATGATGGATCGCGTATCGTCTGAAGGAATGAAATCAAAATAGTCCCCGCCCACGTCTCTTGCCTGAACCGTCCTGCCGTAGACGTCATATCCATCCAGGTCCGGTGCCCGGACCGGGAACAGTGATGCATGAATGTGCTGTGCCACAGCCAGGTCTTCCTTGATTTTCAGCAGCCGGGTTTCCTGGTCCAGCAGACGGAATTTTTCAATGGCCTGCGTGGATTGTTTGGCCACGTTGTGCAGCATGTCCCGGTCTTCATCGGTGAAATTGCCGGGATTTCCTTTCTTGTTGAACAGGGCGATGAAACCGATCCGATCGTCACTCAAGGTCAGCGGTACGGATAACAGGGAATGGCAGGCGCAATCCGGAGGAATGTGGACCGTGAGCTGGCTGTGATTCTTGACATCGTTTACCAGCAATGGTTCCCGGTTCGATGTTGTCCACGCTTCCAGTGTCGGTACGATTTTCGAGAGCAACGCCTGTTTCATCCGCTTTCCCTGGTCCCCAGCGGAACGGATGAAGGGCGTCTGGCTTGTGGGCAGCATGATGACGCCCTGTTCGGTACCGATGGAGGTGACACAATCCTGAACGATATGATCCAGGATCTGTTCCAGTGAATGGGCTTCACAGACAGCAGATGCAATCCTGTTGAACGCCGTCAGTCTGCTGTTGGCTTTTCGAAGTCTTTTGTTTTCATCCTGAAGTCTGGCAACGCTGGCATCATGTGCCGTTTCGTTTTTCACTGTGCGCACAAACCTTTCTTCCGGGGGCCTGTGTGCGTCAGGCACACATGTTCCCGGTAAATGCGGCGCAGCATGAGCAGGTCCCTCACCCGTTCAGTTGTAACGCATATTGCTGGGTATAAATATACAGATATGCCAATAAATAAGCAAGCTGTAGTTGTTCTGCCGGTAGAGAACCGGTGACAGTGGGGCTGTTGAATAACTTCATGGAATCTATCGGATAACTTGTGCTGTGG
>CAZDKZ010000130.1:0-2498 GCA_964506215.1 uncultured Holophagae bacterium | reverse complement strand
CTGCCGGCCTGGCCACGGCCTATTTTCTGGCCCGAAAGGGGCTGCAGGTCACGATCCTGGAAAAGGAAGCCAGCGCTGGCGGTATTGTGCAGAATATCCTGCCCGGATTCCGGATCCCCGCCAGGGCATTGGAAAAGGACATTGCATTCATTCGGGATCATGGGGTGGACATCCGGTTCAATTGTGAAAACCAAACGGCAGCTTCCCTGCAACAGGATGGCTATCGTTTCGTCGTCTTTGCCACCGGCGCACCCACGCCCCGTCCCCTGTCCCTGACCGGAGAAACGGGACACGTCATTGACGCGCTGGCGTTCCTGGAGCAATTCAAACATGCACCGGAAACCCTGAAAGCCGGCCCCCACGTGGTGGTGGTGGGCGGTGGCAACACCGCCATGGACGGTGCCCGGGCCGCGATCCGGGTAAATGGGGTGGAATCGGTCACCATTATTTACCGGCGGACAAAGGAACAGATGCCGGCAGACCTGGAGGAATTCAACAATGCGCTCAAGGACGGTGTCCGTTTCCGGGAACTGCTAAACCCGGAGGGAATCCCGGAACCGGGTGTCCTTTCCTGCCGGGAAATGCAGTTGGGCGAACCGGACGACAGCGGACGGGCAAGACCGGTACCAACGGATACTGTTCTCACACTGCCGGCCGACACCATCATTGCCGCAATCGGCGAGCTGCCCGAAAGGAAATTGCTGGAAGCCAACAACATCGGTGTGCAACAGAACGGGTTGCCCGAAATCAACCCGGAGACGCTGGAGACTTCTGTTCCCAACGTGTTTATCGCTGGAGACGCCCGTCGGGGTCCATCCACGGTAGTCCAATCTATTGCGGACGCCCGAACCGTTGCCGAGACCATTCTCGACCGGTATCCACGGTTCCCCGAGGAAAACAGCATCCCGACCCCGGCCCCCATGAACCTGCAGACACTGGCATCCAATCGGGGAGACCGCATACCGCCCACCGGGGACGTATCGGACGCCGCTTTTGCCGAAGCCGAATCCCGCCGATGCCTGCAATGCAAGGAACTGTGTGCCAAGTGCGTGGAAGTCTGTCCCAACCGGGCCAATGTGCTGATCACCATGACCAGTGAAAATGGCGAAACCAGCCAGGACATCCTCCACCTGGACGGCTTGTGCAACGAGTGCGGGAACTGTGACACCTTCTGCCCCTATGACGGTGCCCCTTACAAAGACAAGCTCACCCTGTTTGTAAACCGGGAAGACTTTGAAAGCAGCCCCCACCAGTCCGGCTTCGTCATGACCGAAGAAAACGGCCGGGTGGGTGTTCTGTTCCGGGTGAATGAAAACATCGGCACCGCTACCATGACAGACAGGGGCACGCTGGATTTCGGCAGCAATGCCGTTCCCCAACGCATCCGCATGTTTATCGAAACCGTCATCACCGACTTCAGCTATCTGCTGGTGTAAAGGAGAATCCATGATCATTCTGCAACATGCCACCACCATCGAAATCGAACCGGCCCATGTGGACCGCGACGTGGATATTGCCATTGACGGCAACACCATCGTGGCGGTGGGGAAAAACCTGTCTGCAGAATATCCGGAAGCCGCATGTCATGACATGACGGGACTCACCGTCATGCCGGGGCTGGTCTGCAGTCACAACCATTTCTACTCGGCACTTGCCCGGGGCATCACCACCGGCATCACCCCGTCGTCGGACTTCGTCCAGGTCCTGCAGCATCTGTGGTGGCGATTGGACACCGCCATTGACGTGGACATCCTGAAAGCCAGCGGTGAAATCGGCGTACTGGAGGCCATTCGTTCCGGCATTACCGCGGTGGTGGACCATCACGCATCCCCCTCTTGCATCGAAGGCTCCCTCGGCATCCTGAAAACAGCTTTTGAACAGTATGGTTTGCGGGGCATCCTGTGTTATGAAACCACCGACCGACACGGCGAAGCCGGCATGGAAGCCGGTGTGGCCGAAAACGCGAGCTTCATTGAAGCGGTTAACGATACTGACCCGGAAAGCCGGCTGGTGGAAGCCGCCATTGGCGGACACGCGCCGTTCACACTGAATGACAGGGCGCTGGATCTGCTGGGACAACTGGCAGAGAAAAGCGGCAGGGGTTTCCATGTCCATGTTGCCGAAGACCGGTATGACGTGGGACACAGCCATCACCAGTATGCAAAAGACCCCCTTGAACGGCTGCTGGGATTTGGACTGCTCAGCGACAAGGCAATCATTGTCCACGGGGTTCACCTGACCGATGGGGATATCAAGATCCTCAATGCGGCGAACGGTTTCCTTGTTCACAATACCCGCTCCAACATGAACAACACGGTGGGATACATGGAAAAACTCCCCGCTGTCCACAATGTCGCCCTGGGCACCGACGGGATTGGATCCGACATGCTCACCGAACTCCAGGTCGCCTATTTCAAGCACCGGGACGCGTCGGGGACCCGCTGGCCGGACACCTTTGCCCGTTATCTGCAGAACGGCAACCGGATCCTGGAACGGTA
>CAZDKZ010000129.1:0-2619 GCA_964506215.1 uncultured Holophagae bacterium | reverse complement strand
CTTTCTCCACCAGCTGCTCCAGGTTTCGGTTGGTGGCCGCAATGATCCGGACATCCACTTGACGGGTTCGGGTGGAACCCACCATGGTCACTTCCTTTTCCTGCAGAAACCGGAGGAGTTTCACCTGCATGGAGAGGGGTGTTTCACCGATCTCGTCCAGGAAAATGGTGCCCCCTTCCGCGGTTTGAAAGAAGCCGGCACGGGTTTCGGTAGCCCCTGTAAATGCACCCTTGACGTAGCCGAACAGTTCGCTTTCCAGCAAACCTTCCGGAATGGATGCACAGTTTACCGGTACAAACGGTGCTGCCGCACGTCCGCTGTCATAATGGATGGCACGGGCCACCAGCTCTTTGCCGGTTCCGCTTTCGCCGGTGAGCAATACGGTGGCATCGGTCCGGGCGGCTTTCCGGATGGTGTCAAACATGGATTCCATGGCGTCGGATTCGCCGATCAGGCCACTCCCTGTTCTCGGTCTGGCGTCCGCAGCCATTTTCTGTTTCCGTTCTCCCTTGGCCAGCGCTGTCTCCACGGCGTTGAGCAATTCGTCATCGGTGAAGGGTTTGGTGAGGTATTCCTCGGCACCGATCTTGACCGCGGTAACGGCATCTTCGATTGTGGGATAACCGGTAATCATGATGATTTCGGTGTCTTTCAGGTTTTCCCGTACATGGCGGACCAATTCCAGTCCCGACGGACCGGGCATTTTCAGATCGGTGATCACCAGTTGGACTGTTTCACGGTTCAATGTGTCAATGGCACTTTCGACACGGTCTGCCGTCAGTACCCGAAAACCCGCCCGTCCCAGATTGCGGCGGATGATTTCCCGTGTGGCTTCCGCATCATCAACGACCAGAATGGAAGCTGTCTCACTGTTCATGCGTTATCTCCGTCTGATACCACGGGGAGGGTGACAATAAACGTTGTTCCGACTCCCGGTTCACTGTTCACCTCAATGGTACCACCATGGGCGGTCACAATCCCATGGACAACCGCCAGGCCCAGGCCGGTGCCTTCGTTCACGTCCTTGGTGGTAAAAAACGGCAGAAAAATCTGCTTTCGTACCGACTCGCTCATGCCGGTACCGGTATCTTCCACGATTAATTGAATACCTGCTTCAGTTTTTTTTGTGGACAATACCAGCGATCCCCCTTCCGGCATGGCCTGAAGCGCATTAACCGCGAGATTCACCACGACCTGCACATACTGGGCGGTGTCCACCACGGTTTCCGGTATGGACTCGTCCAGTTGGCGAACCAGTTGGACATGACTGGCTGTCATTCTCGTTTCCAGCAGTGCCAAGGCCATTTCAATGATCCGGTTGATCTGGACCGGCTCCTTCCGGGGCGGCGTCTGACGGGCAAACAACATGAGCTTCCGCACAATTTCCCGTCCATGAAGCGCAGCGGATTCGATCTTTGCCAGGTCGTTTTTCACGGTGTCAGGCAAACCGGATTCATGGCTGATCAGTTGGGCAAAGCCCAGGACATTTCCCAGGGGTTCATTAAGTTCATGGGCGACACCCGCCGCCAGTTTCCCGATCGTAGCCAGCCGGTCCGCGTGGCGCAGTTGACCATGAAGTCGCTGCTGTTCTGCTTCCGCTTCCCGACGTTCGATGACGATGGACAATTGCTGTGCCAGTGTGTTGATCAGGTTCCGTTCTTCCTTCAGGAACGGTCCTTCATCCAGCACCGGCATGTTCTTGAGATACACCACTTCCACGATGCCCCGCAGCACCCCGTTGACAATCAGATCGGCCTGGAGGGGTCTTGGCCTGGGTGTATAGTTTGCAGTCTGAAAAATCCGTTCGTCCAGCTGAATCCGGCCTCCGGTGATTTCGGGATAATGCCATGCGGGCGGTATCAGCTCGGTTACCTGTTGAAGTACTTCACCAGTGGAAAGTTCTTTCTGTGCTGCAATCTGGGCAGTCCGGTACAGGCAGGTCAGTTCCTTCACCCGTTCGCCCAGGGCTGCCTGATTCTGGAAGTTCAGCATCGCAATTGCCAGGGTGCAGCCGGCCATGTCCGCCAGTATCCTGTCGCTATTCTGAAATATGGAGACAGTTCGAGCGAGAATCAGGGCACCCACCCGTTGGTCTCCGGCCATCAGTTGGACACAATGGGCATACGGCGGACGCTCCGGATCAAAATCAGAACTCGTATGAATTGCGTGACGCCGTCTTTTCAACAGTGCTTCGGCATCCTTACAGGAATGAATCTCGGGTGCATTGTGCATAGAGGAATAGGATGGTTTACCGTTATCTTTCCACAGGTGATAGCAGGTTCGTTTATCCGCGGGGCCGGTTACAATCATCAGTTCATCTGATCCCAGACCACTTTGCAGGGTGTCCAACACCTGTCTCATGAAATCGGAGAATTCTGAGTGATCTACCGCATGGGCAAGAATGTCCCAGGTGATCGCCAGTGTTTTGCGAATGGCTGCGGGATCTGTATCCACAAGGAGATTCAAGTGCTTGTTCATCGCAATCATTGTAGGACGCTGTTTGCGAAAGCGTCAAGCAAAAGCCTTTGGGATGCGGATACCGCCGTGTGCCTGATCAGGGCGGTCAGATACAGGCAGCCGTGTCGGTTTACCGGATCAGGAAACCGACTTCATCTTGGC
>CAZDKZ010000128.1:0-2669 GCA_964506215.1 uncultured Holophagae bacterium | reverse complement strand
AAACAGAAGTTCAAAGAGGCACTGGAAATTGACATCGCCTACTCCGTACCGGGTCTGGGACGTTTCCGTTGCAATATTTTCCAACAGCGGGGCACGGTAGGACTGGTCCTTCGTGTGATCCCGGTGAAAATCCAGACCATCCGGGACCTGCTGCTACCCAAGGTGATTGAACGAATCTGCCTGGAACAACGCGGCCTGGTATTGTGTACCGGGACAACCGGTTCCGGTAAATCCACCACACTGGCGGCCATGATTGATTTTGTCAATGCCACCCGGACGGAACACATCATCACCATTGAAGACCCAATCGAGTTCCTCCACCGGGACAAGAAATCCATCATCAACCAGCGGGAAATCGGTGTGGATACCCGGAACTTTGCCGCCGCACTCCGCGGTGCACTCCGTCAGGACCCGGACGTCGTCCTGGTCGGTGAAATGCGAGACTATGAAACCATTGAAACCGCGTTAACCGCGGCCGAAACCGGCCACCTGGTGCTGTCCACCCTGCATACCCTGGACGCTACCGAGACCATCAACCGCATCATTTCGGTGTTCCCGCCCCATCAGCAGAAACAGATCCGCCTGCAGTTGTCTCAGGTGCTGAAAGCAGTCATCTCCATGCGCCTGGTTCCCCGGCAGGACAGTGACGGCCGTGTACCGGCCGTGGAAGTACTGGTATCCACACCGTACGTCCGTACGCTGATCGAAGAAAAAGAAAAGACCAAGCTGATCCATGACGCCATTGCCGGCGGTACGTCCCAGTATGGCATGCAGACCTTTGACCAGTCGCTGTTCTATCTCTACAAGCAGGAATTGATTACCTACGACGAAGCATTGAAGCGGGCATCCAGTCCGGACGAATTCAAACTCAAGGTCCAGGGGATTCAGACCACCACCGATGCCACCCGGGAGGCCATGGAAAAGTCCATGGAAGAAGAACAACTGGGCATGGACAATCCGGAAGATTCTCCGTTCAAGTTCTAAGCAAAGCACAAATACACGAGCAAGAAAAAAGCCGGGAGAAAACTCCCGGCTTTCATACTTTGGTGAAACACCGCCTCAGATAATGTCATCCGGATGGAAACCCACCCGGTCATACGGATTACTGATGGCGGAAGCCACGTTGATCAGGTGGGCAATCACGCGCTTGATATAACGATAATAGAGCACCAGTGCGGTGGTCTGCCTGGTTTCTGATGTGCCATCCGACTTCAACAGGTCTTCCACCCGGGCATCGCACAGCTTGGCCAGGTCAAAGTATTCCTTCTGAACTTCGGTGGCGTCCACGGTGTCATTCTTTTGCAGGGCCGTTCGGATCCGCGGGAACATGTCACGGGTCTTCTGTTCCAGCATTTTCATCTCTTCAAGGGCATTACCAAACTGGATTTCCCCGCCGAACCGCCGGGCATCATACAGGTTCTTGATATAGTCGCCGACCCGCTCCAGGTCCACGGCCATCTGCACCAGGATCAACGACGGATACAGGTCCTTGCCCTGGGACAATACCAGGTGATTGTAGATATGGCGGCGCATTTTCTGTTGCAGCAGGTTGATCCGCTTGTCCATTGCATAGACGTCCCGGTTGTCTTCCGGCTCGGTCCCCTGGAACACGTAAACCACGGTATCTTTGAACATGGTCTCAAGAACGTTGATCATCTCGATGGTTTCATGGTACGCCTGGTCCATGAGGGATCCTTTGCTCAACAGTTTCAATAAATCTTTCAACATGGTTTACCTCGCTATAAAAATCAAAGTGAGTGGAATGACGAAAAAAGTAACAAAAATAAAAAGAAACGCCACATATTTACGTTTTGCACTGGCAGCGGCCAGTGTCTGCGCCATGGTTATCGGAATAAAAGAAAACTTCCAGAGAACCGCAATACCGAACACATTAAACAGCAGATGGGCAAACGCAACCGTCAGCGCTTCGGGTGTGGCGATCACCAGTGCCGCAATAATCGCCGTTATGGTTGTTCCAATGTTGGCACCCAGGGTGTACGGATAGATTTGCTGAATAGTCAGGATACCGGCACCCACGATGGGAACGATGAACGACGTGGTAATGGAACTGCTCTGGACCAACATCGTCATCAATGCACCAAGAACCAGCGCCCGGCCGGCCGTCTTGAACAGTCGGGTTTTAAACCAGGCTTCGATTTTGCCGACAACCAGAATTTTCAGAATTTTCACCAGGTATCGCAGTGCAACAAACAGTGCAGCAATCCCGATCAATGCACTTAACCAGGCCACGCCCCCGGTCATCTCAATGACCAGTTTTGCCAATGGCTTGGTCACCACCTTCACAACAGAAAGCAAATTCATCCCACCGACATTCTGAAACAGATCCGCCAGAACGATTGCCGGTTTTTCAAGTACACCAAAGAACATCTGCAACGGCAACAGCCACGCCACCGTCACAATGTTAAAGAAATCGTGCACCACAGAAGCCGAAAAAGCCCGTTCAAATTCAACATCATTCCGGATATGACCCAGAGACACGATGATATTGGTAATGCTGGTACCGATATTGGCGCCCATCACGATCGGAATTGCATTTGTAATGCTCAGCATACCCCCACCGACGAGTCCCACAACCAAAGAGGTTACCGTTGACGAAGACTGCACCACCGACGTGACCAGCACCCCGATAAACAGCCCGACAAACGGGT
>CAZDKZ010000127.1:1189-2700 GCA_964506215.1 uncultured Holophagae bacterium | reverse complement strand
ATGTCCGCTTCGATGATGATGGATTTTTCATCCAGCCCGAAAAACTCAATCTTGGCCACACCGTCCACCCGCTGGAGACGGGGCTCCAGGATCTGCTTCAACAGATAACCGGGGTCTTCCGCCATGTCCGGCGGGTTAATGGCATAGCTGAGAATTTCCTGGTCATTGGGGTCCCATTTGCGGATAAAGATATGATCAATTTCGTCCGGCAACTGGGGACGGACCCGTTCCACCCGGTCCGTCACTTCCTGGTAGGCCACGTTCATGTCGGTGCCCTGGTTGAACTCGATGAAGACACCGGCGCCCCGGGTGGACGAGTTGGAGTTGAGGGTCTTGATGTTGGAGACCGTAGCCAGCTCATCCTCCACCGGGATGGCAATCTGGTTCATGACCTCAACCGGTGTGGAGGACGGATACGGTACATATACATGCATGAACGGTGCGGTAAAATCATCCGGCACCATCTTCAACGGCAGGCGGAAATACGCCACGAGTCCGAAAATCACAATCACGGCCAGTATCATCAAAACGGTGACGGGACGTCGGACACTGAATTCTGGAAGACTCATTGGGACCCCTCAATGTTGTTGTGGTAGGCAGCAAAACCGCCGGCGCTCTCACTTATACGGAACAATCGGCCGTATGTTATACTCAAATTCCATCTTGATCATTCCCGGAATTGAAGGAGTATATCCATGAAGCATGGTTTCCTGCTTATGTTGATTTTTTCACTGGTTTCCTGTTCATCTGTTCGCTATGACATGATTCGCGCGGAACTGGTTCGCGCTGAGGACACCCGCAATGTGGAAGCGCTGCGCGATACCGCCCACCGCCTGCGTGACAGTGAAACGCTGCTGGCCGACCGCACCGCGATTGCAGCGGGCCGGATCGGTGACTTTTACACCTGGCAATACCTGGCTGACCGGTTTGGCGAAAAGCCGCCGGTGGCGGACGCACTGGCCATTGCGGCCCGTTTCCCATCAACCGGGTTTCCGGCGGAAACTGTCCGCGATACCCTCCTCAGCTTTGCGCCCACCCGGGAAAACACCATTACGCTGCTCCATTTGAAGGACGGGCCGGCCTTTGAAGCGGCCATCTCCCGGGAAGCGTTCGCGGACGATGTCGCAGCCAACCTGTGGCGCGCTCCGGAGCTTGCCACCCCGGAACTGGTAACCGAATGGTATGTGAACCGGCCCGGACCGACCCTGTATTCGGTCGCCCGGCTTCGCCTGACGGGTATTGTCATGGCGGATGACCTGGAAAATGTGCCGGTGGACATGAAAGTGTATGGTGTGGGGATCTGTGATGATCCGTCCCGGTTCCGCCAGGATCCGGACTGGCGGGTCCGGATTGCTGCCCTGCGTGCCGATCCCACCCGGTTCAATGCCCAGGATATGCTGGCCGATGAAAATCCGCTGGTCGTTGCAGAGGCCCTGGCCATATTCGGTAAAGAAGATGGCGGACTGTGGCGGCTGCAATTGGATGACCTCTCCCCCATGCAGGCCGAATGG
>CAZDKZ010000127.1:0-1089 GCA_964506215.1 uncultured Holophagae bacterium | reverse complement strand
CTGGCCGCGAAAGGTTATTTTGACGGCACACCGATCCATCGGGTTGCGCCTGCCTTCGTTACCCAGGACGGTGACCCGTCCGGCACCGGCTCCGGTGGACCCGGTTATGCCATTCGTTGCGAATACAACCGCTATCGCTACCAGGGCGCCGGTGTGATCGGTATGGCATTGGCGGGCAAGGACACCGGCGGCAGCCAGTATTTCCTGACCCACCTGGCCACCCCGCACCTGGACCAGAATTACACGGTGTTTGCGGTTGCCCCGGACAGCCTGGCCACCCTGGCCGTCCTCCAGCAATATGATGAAATCACGCAGGTGAAACTGGATGAGCCGACCCACAGCGAAACCGGACACTGATCCCGTCCTGGTCAGCGCCTGCCTGCTGGGAACCCCCTGCCGGTATAACGGGGAGGCGCTGGATCCCCGGGAAATTCCGGTATCCGCGGAACGGATCATCCCGGTCTGTCCGGAGGAACTGGGGGGCCTGATCACGCCGCGGGAAGCCAGTTTTTTTGATGCGGAAACCACCGGAGCCGGTGTATGGAAAAATACCGCCCGGGTTATCACCGCCCATGGACAGGACCGCACCGACGCATTCCGGCTGGGTGCCGAAAAGACACTGGCCATCGCACGGGCAACCGGCGCACAAACCGCATACCTGAAGGAGCGATCCCCTTCCTGTGGCAGTTGTGTTGTCTATCACGGCGAGACGCGCATTCCGGGCAAAGGTGTGACCACGGTATTGCTGGAACGAAACGGCATACAGGTCATTGGTGTGGACTAGGAAACGGCTTTTTTGACATTCCGGCTTATGGTAAGCTGAATGCAATTAAATCAACCTGCTGGGGGAAATGATGCATATCAACGACCTCTTGAAAATTGCCACCGAACGGGGGGCATCTGACCTTCACTTGAAAGTCGGTTCCCATCCGGTATTGCGGATCAACGGAAAACTGACCCCGTTGACCGAGGTGAAAAAGTTGATGCAGGAGGACACCATTGCCATGGGGTTCTCCCTGATGAACGCCCGTCAGAAACAGAAGTTCAAAGAGGCACTGGAAATTGACATCGCCTACTCCGTACCGGGTC
>CAZDKZ010000126.1:0-2750 GCA_964506215.1 uncultured Holophagae bacterium | reverse complement strand
CACAACCGGCGAACATTTCGACTTTTATTATTTCTGGTTTTACATCTAGGCTGTTCGCCAAGCGCAAGGGGTAAACCCGGGCCGTGCGGTGAACAGCCGCACGGCCCTTTTTGTATGTAAAGGGCCGTGAATTTCAGATTCACGGTCCTATTTTTTTGAAAGGGGCGTGGTAGCATGAATCAACTGAAACTGGCATCGTTAACCGATCGGGGCCGCACCATCATTCCGGTGGGCGACCTGCAGATCGGGCGTGACCTGGTGGTCATGGCGGGGCCCTGCAGTGTGGAGAGTGAGGAACAGACCCTGACCATTGCACACCATGTGCGGGCGTCGGGCGCACACATGCTGCGGGGCGGTGCGTTCAAACCGCGGACTTCCCCGTATTCCTTCCAGGGACTGGGCCTCAAGGGCCTGAAGATCCTGGCAAAGGCACGGGAAGAAACCGGTTTGATGGTGATAACCGAGGTGCTGGACACCCGTGACGTGGGATGGGTGTCCGAATACGCGGACGTGCTCCAGATCGGTGCGCGGAACATGCAGAACTTTTCCCTGCTGAAGGAGCTGGGAAAGCAGGAAAAGCCCGTGATGCTGAAACGGGGGATGTATTCCACCTATGCGGAGTGGCTCAATTGCGCGGAATATATCCTGGATGCGGGCAATCCCAATGTTATGCTGTGTGAACGGGGCATCCGCACGTTTGAAACCTGGACGCGCAATACACTGGATTTGTGCGCGGTACCGGCCATGCGGGAAGTATCCCACCTGCCGGTGATCGTGGATCCCACCCATGGGACCGGACGGATCGGCCTGATCCCACCCATGGCATTGGCGGCGCTGGCTGCCGGTGCGGACGGCCTGATGCTGGAAGTCCACCATGAACCGGCATGTGCCATGAGCGACGGGGACCAGGCCCTGCTGCCGGAACAGTTTGATGAGCTGATGCAGATGATCAGCCGTATGGATGAAGCGTTGCGGGACCCGGTATTTAACCATCGCCTGCGGTTCAAGTCCTGGATGGACATGGAAAAGGCGGAAGAAGAGGAGCCAGGGGTCAAGGTTAGAAGACATGCTTGGTAACGTGATTCCGGGAAGCATATCGGGACGGGTACATGCCCCGGCCTCCAAGAGTGCCATGCAGCGGGCAGTGGCCATGGCCGTGCTGGCGGACGGGGACAGTTATATTGAAAATCCCTCCGACTGCGCGGATTCCCTCTTTGCCCTGTCCATGGCCAAGGGCCTGGGCGCGGATGTCGCGCTGGAAGAACGGCGCATCCGTATCACCGGCAGTCATGGATGCGGGGAAACCAACCTCAACGCCGGCGAATCCGGCCTGGGACTGCGCATGTTTACCCCGGTTGCGGCCTGCTTTGACGGCCCGGTGACCATCGGGGCCTCGGGTAGCCTGATGCAGCGCCCGGTGGATATGCTGGTGGATGGACTGTCCGCCCTGGGTATCAACTGCCGCTCCACCGATGGCCTGCCGCCGGTGACGGTAACCGGTCCGCTGAATCCAGGGCGGGTGACCGTGGACGGTTCGGTGACCTCCCAGTTTCTTACCGGTCTGCTGATTGCCCTGGCATCCCGAAAAGGAGACAGTGAAATCACCGTAACGGATCTGAAAAGCCGGCCCTATGTCCGCATGACGGTGGATATGCTGGAGCAGTTCGGTGCCCGGATCGACTGGACACCGGAAGACGTATTCCACGTTGCCGGGACAGGTGCTTTGACACCGGCGTCCATCGTGGTGGAAGGGGACTGGTCCGGTGCCGCCTCCATCCTTTGCGCCGGGGCCATTGCCGGTTCGGTAACCGTAACCGGGTTGAACCCGGACAGCCTCCAGGCTGACCGGGCGGTTGTCCATGCGTTGGAACAGATCGGCGCGGACGTTTCCATGGAATCGGACGGCACGGTGCAGGTGCAGAGAACCGATCTGCAAGCCTTCTCTTTTGATGTGACCCATTGCCCCGACCTGGTACCCGTTTTGACCGCTGTGGCCCTCACAGCGCCTGGGATCAGCCGGTTTACCGGTACCGGGCGCCTGAAATACAAGGAAAGTCACCGGCCGAAGGTATTGGCCGAACAGTTTGAACGGCTGGGCGGGAACATCCAGGTGGAGGACGACAGCATGACTATCACCGGGGGCAAGCTCGCCGGTGGTGAAGTGGATGCGAAGGGGGACCACCGGATCGCCATGGCACTGGCCATTGCCGGACTGGCAGCGGAAAGCCCGGTACAGATCCACGGCATCGATTGCGTGGCCAAGTCCTACCCGGATTTTTTCCTGGATTTGAGCCAGTTGTCCGGACAGCACCATGACACCAACGAGACAGGGGGGCGGCCATGAAAAACCTGGACGATGTGCGCAGACAGATTGACCGGCTGGATTTTGACCTGCTGCGCATCCTCAACGAGCGGATGGAACTGGCGCTGACTTCCCGGAAGTTCAAAACGGCCACCACCGATCCCAAGCGGGAAGAAGATGTGTTGAAACGGGCGGCCGAGCTGGCGCCCCGGCTGGTGTCCGGCCCGTTCATCGACAACCTGTTCCATGCCATCATGAATGAGAGCAAGCGGTTGCAGGAAACAGAAATCCCGCTGGTGGGGTTCCAGGGGGAACATGGTGCCAATGGCGAAATGGCCGTGGCGCTGGTGAAGCCCGACAGCGCGCCCATCCCCTGTGACGGATTCGTGGACGTGTTTGACGGGGTGGAAGGGGGCTACCTGGACTACGGCGTGGTGCCGGTGGAAAA
>CAZDKZ010000125.1:0-2854 GCA_964506215.1 uncultured Holophagae bacterium | reverse complement strand
CTGTACGGTCTGCTGAACGTGGCGGGGTTTGTCATCGCGGCCGGCTTGCAGGCCAGAACATTCGACCCCAAGCTGGCCGAGCAGGCCGCCCAGCAGGCAGGTGCTTCCAGCAGTTTCGCCTTCGCGGTCATGCCCCAGACATTCCTGTTGCTGGTTGTCCTGATTGTCCCCATCGCGCTGATTGCAGCCGCGCTGATCATTGCCATCGGCTCCTATGCCAAGAGCATGAAGGAAGGCCAGACCTTTTTCACCCCGTTCCTGATGATATTCATCCTGGTCGGTATCCTTTCCATGACAGCGCCGTTGAAAGTTCCCGAGTACTATTTCTGGATTCCGGTGGTGAACACATCCTTTGCCATGCAGGAACTGTTGACCCTGAAATTCCATATGGGCCATTTCCTCAGCACAATTTTCACCACGACCGGAACAGCCGCCCTGCTGATCGGCATTACGGTGTGGATGTTCAACCGGGAATCCATCCATTTCCGCAGCTGATCGCCATTGATCATTGAAAACAGAAACGCCCCGGAGAACCGGGGCGTTTTTTCATCATGTGAAAACGATCAGATTGCCTGCCAGAGTACGGCGCGGTTCTTACCGGCTTTTTTGCCCTGATACAGGGCTTCATCGGCCCGGGTCACGATCGAATGGATGGTGTCCTCGGCCGAACCATAGCAGGAAACACCGATGGTGACCGTTACCCGCAACAGCTGTTCTTCAACTGCGATTTCCTGTTCGGCAACCGCAACACATACCTTTTCAGCCAGTGTGCGGGAGCCTTCCACCGTGGTATCCCGAACCAGGAACAGGAACTCCTCACCGCCCCATCGACACACCATGTCCGTTTTCCGGCAATTCTCCTGGAATATGCGGGCCACGGATTGTAAAACCAGGTCCCCTGCATCATGGCCGATGGTATCGTTGACCTTTTTGAAATCATCCACATCCACAAGAAGCACGCTGAACGTTGCTCCGGATCTGCGAAACCGCAACCGTTCATTCTCCAGCGCTTCCACCATACTGCGCCTGTTGGGCAACCCGGTCAACGCATCGGTCCGGGACAGGTCCCGAAGCTGACGGTTCAATGAACCCAGCAATTCATTGGCCTTCTTCTTGTTCATGAACGAACGGACCAGCACCCACAGTGCCAGCATCACCGCCAGCAGGAGTCCAGTCAAACCGTACCGGAGCATCCGATCCCGTTTTACCGCCATCTCCCGGATCCGCTCTTCCTTCCGACTCAATTCATCCGCAAACTCCGCTTTCAGCCTATCCAGGGACTCGTCCCGTTCCTTTTCCGCATGCAGTTGAACCTGCGTATGGGACAGGGCCGCCCTGAAGTCCCCGGTCGACTCACAAGCCCTGGCCAGTTCCCGGCTGATTCTCACGATGGCGCCGTGGTCTTCCACCTCCTGGTAAAACGCCAATGCCTCTTCCAGGTACGGAATCGCTTCACCCGCCCTGTTCACACTGACCAGCAACTGGCCGATCCGGAAACGGGCATCTGCTTCGCCACCCCGGTTCCCCAGTTCATGAAACTCCGCTACTGCACGCTCCAGGTGTTCCAGGCCTTCATCACTGAGGCCCTTCAAATGAAGCAGTCGGCCGATCCCGGCATTGGCCTCGGCCACCCCCGGCCGATCACCGGCTTCCACCAGGATTTCCAGCGCTTTCCGTCCGGCATCCAGTGCCCGGTCTGTTTCCTCGAGCTCCGAGTAGGCGGAACAGATATTCAGATAAGCGGTACCCATACCTTCCCGCTGACCCAGTTCTTCAAATACCTTCAGGCACCGTTCATATTCCCGGATCGCCGCCGCCTGCTTGCCGATTTCCTGCAACAACAGACCGATATTGATCCCCACCTGGGCCATGTTGGATCGATCGCCCAGGGATTCCATGATCTGGGACGACTCCCGGAACAGGGGTAATGCCTGCTTCAACCGGGACAGATACCAGTACGATACACCCATTTCATTCAGACAACTGGCCACTGTCTTCATGTCGCCAGTTTTGCGGGCCAATACAATTGCTTTTTCATAATAGGTCAGGGATTCTTCATATTGTGCCAGGTCAGTCAACACATACCCGATCCGGTTCAGGGCGAAGGCCAGTCCCCTTTCATCGTTCCGCTTCCGTTGCAGATCAGCGCATTCCCGGAACACGGCCAGCGCATCCTCATATTGTCCCATGAGCGCCAATGCCATGCCCTGCTGCATCATGGCCTCACCCTGGAGGTCGGTATACCCGGCGCGAATGGCCCGGTCCCGTGCATCCAGTGAGAAAGCCAGACTGTCATCAACAGAAACAGTCAACCGCTGTTCCGCCAGTTGGACCAGCAGCTCGACCTGTTCCCGGGTGTCCCCCGCAGGCATGTCCCCACGGGATGACGAATCCGCTTCCGTCACCTGTGCAGAAAGACCTCCCTGCAGCGGGACCGCGAACAGCAGACAACAGAGAAACTTCAGGAAAATCTGTTTCATTTTTTAACGTTAACAGTTCAATGCGTCTACTGTCAAGATGGGCGAACCGGGGACCACTGGTTTGATATCCACCGGCTGCGCAATTCTTTCTGCCGCCCTTTTCCCTGTTCGCAGCATGGGGGAATCGACTATAATGACACTATCATCTCAATTCAAGGGGGAGTGGATGGACCTGAAATCCCACCTCGTCGAACTGATTCGACGAGCATCCACCGATCTGCCACCGGACGTGGAAGCCCGGATCGCTGATGCGCACCGGCAGGCAGACGATGGATCAACCGAAAAGAGCGTATTCGGTGTCATCCTGGAAAACGTCAAGCTGGCACGGGAAGATTCGACACCCATCTGCCAGGACACGGGACACGTGGTGTTCT
>CAZDKZ010000124.1:1470-2943 GCA_964506215.1 uncultured Holophagae bacterium | reverse complement strand
CGGGTACCTGCTGCCCAACACCGGGACCGACCATTTCGACTGGACCGGCCTGGCCATGGCGGGCGCAGCGGATATGGAACTGACTGTCACGCTCAAGGCCGTTCGGGAAGGCATTGTGGTGGGCGAAACCACCACGGATATTCCGGCACGGGGCAAACTGGTGGCCACATCCGATATGCTCTGGTCCGGACTGGGCATCCGGGACTTTGAGCAGGTGCTGGTGAACGCCAATACGCCATTCCCGGCACCCATTCTGATCACCGGCAACGACACACAGGACCGCCATCTGTTCTTCTCCGGCGCGGCCATTCCGGTAACCGCCTCCGCAACAACCATGTCCTATCCCATCGTGGATACCGGCCAGATCACCTGCTATAACAATTCGTCCGTCATTACCGCCCCACCGTCCGGACAGGCCTTCCACGGACAGGACGCCCAGTACACCGGGAACACCCCCGGTTATGCCGACAACGGGGATGGCACGGTCACAGACACGGTTACCGGCCTCATGTGGCAGCAGGACCCGGGAAACAAAATGACCTACGACCAGGCTGTGGCGGGCGAATCGACGTTCTCACTGGCCGGTTATGACGACTGGCGGCTGCCCACCATCAAGGAACTGTATTCCCTGATCCTGTTCACCGGTAAAGACCCCAGCGGTTACACCGGTACCGACACATCCGGGCTGACCCCTTTTATCGACGATGTTTTCGCATTTGCATACGGTGACCCGGCGGACGGAGACCGGATCATCGATGCCCAGTTCGTCACCACCAGCCTGTACACATCCAGCACCATGGGCGGCAATCCCACCATGTTCGGGGTCAACTTTGCCGACGGCCGGATCAAGGGCTATCCCTACGGCATGCAACCAAACGGCCAGACCAAGACCTTTTTTGTCCTCCATGTCCGGGGCAACCTCGACTACGGTGTCAACCAGTTCGTGGACAACGGAGACGGGACCATTACCGACACCGCCACCGGGCTCATGTGGATGACCGTGGACTCGGGCCAGCTGGGGGCCGGGGACGCCATGGACGGCGCACTCAACTGGGAACAGGCACTGGCATTCGCCGAAAACCTGGACTATGCCGGTTATGATGACTGGCGACTGCCCGATGCCAAGGAACTGCAGAGCATCGTGGATTACACCCGTTCACCGGATGCCACAGGCAGCCCGGCCATTGATCCGCTGTTTGACTGCACCGCTATCGTCAACGAAGGGGGGCAGACCGACTGGCCGTTTTACTGGAGCAGCACCACCCATGCCAACGATTCCCCTGTTCCGGGTGGATACGGCGCCTATGTCAGCTTCGGCCGGGCACTGGGCTACTGGAACGGCGCGTGGGAGGATGTTCATGGTGCCGGCGCCCAGCGCAGCGATCCCAAGAACGGTGACCCGGCGGACTATCCCACCGGTCATGGCCCCCAGGGAGACGCCATCCGCATCTATAACCATGTCCGCTGTGTCCG
>CAZDKZ010000124.1:0-1370 GCA_964506215.1 uncultured Holophagae bacterium | reverse complement strand
AGCGACCCCCATTCATCGCAAAACTCCGTTTGTGTGTTAACCTGATAGAAACACACAACGCAAAAACGGAGGTAGCCATGAAACGGTTTGCCGCAGTTGCCATTCTTGCAGGATTCCTGTCTACGACCATCCTGGCAGGAACCTACTACATTCCCCACATCGCCGGCAGTTCCGCCTGGGAGACATACCTGATACTGACCAGCAGCAGTCCGGACCATGATGTGCCGTGCACCATCGATCTGTACGATGGGGATGGGGCACTGGCATACCGGTTGAGTCTCACGGTTAATGCGGGGGGCACCATCTACCTGCCGCTGCAGACCTATGACTGCCCTGCCGGCGCCGTGCACTTCAACGCCCAATTTGTGACCGCACGGGTCGGATACGTGGCAAACGAAGCCACCGGCGGTGGCACCGCCGAATTTTCCCTGCCCACATCGTTGCACAAAACCGCAAAACTGGACCTGTCCAACTACTATGACCAGTTGACCTGGAGCGGCTTTGCCCTGTTCAACGGAACTGAAGAAGCGGTCACGGTAACGCCCCGATACTTCACATCGGACAGGATGGAACACACCGGCACACCGTTTGTGCTGGGTCCCCACATGAAAACAGTGAACTACTTTGAAAACGAACTGGGCCAACCCTTTACCAACCTGATATCAGTCGTCTTTGAAACGGATTCGCCGGCCCTGGCCGCCATCACCATCTCCGGAAATGAGAATGAGAAGCTCCTGTTCACCAGTGCATCCCGGCATCTGGATGGCTGGGAAGCGGTGGACACATTTCAGTGGGGCGATACGTACCAGGTGCAACTGGTCGGGCAGGCCATCTCGGAAGACTATCTGTATACCGCCGTCACGTCCTCCAGTGGCGAGCCCGGTTTCCGAAACCTGGTCAAATGTTACGACAAGGATACCGGGGAACTGGTCTGGGAAACCGCGCTGGATTCCGATTTCAAGGCCACCGACATCATCGCATCGCCTTCGGGTGACTATATTTATCTTTGCGGAACCTTCGGGACAAGCACGGACCCCTTTTACCGGATCGTCTGTCTCATTGGCGACACCGGTGACTACCGGAATGGCGCAACAATCGACCCAGGTGGCTCACTCCCCTCCGCTTTTCACAAGAAGATTGTAATGGCAGCGGGCGGAAGTTCGGTGGCGGTCGTCATCCGGACACCGAGCGGCCTCACCCGGGTGCTGTACAACGAAAACTTGACCACCATGATTGACTCCACATTCTGGTCAATGGACAGCTTCCTGTGCGACCTCATTGCCTATAACGGGCAGTATTACCTGTTCCACATGCGCTACAACGAAACCGACCTGGTGTACAACAAGTTGAATGTGTTCTACTTCCCCTAC
>CAZDKZ010000123.1:0-2969 GCA_964506215.1 uncultured Holophagae bacterium | reverse complement strand
GCATCATCGGGTCGGGCCTTTCTTCCTTTCCGGGCACCGACCAGCACGGCTGAAAAGATCATGGCCATGCCGATAGCCTGGGTCAGTGTGATGGTTTCACGGAAAAACAGGAAGGCCAGGATGGCCGCACCGATGGGTTCGCACAGGATGGTGATGGACACCATACTGGCTTTCAGATGCTTCAATGCCCAGTTGAACGCGGTGTGACCCAGTAATTGGGAAATCAGTGCCAGGTGGACCAGGTTCAGGTAGGAGCGGGGCTCGAACCCGGTAACCGGTAGCTTCAGTGCAACTACCGTAGCCAGGAGAATCAGCGCGGCCAGTGGATAAACCATCAGAATGTGGCGGAAGGTGTCCACCTTTTCCCGGATGATGCTGCCCGTGATCAGGTAGCCGCTTCCCATGACCGCGCCGGTTAATGCCAGCAGGTCACCGAGCAATGCTTCCCGGTTGGTGAAGTTGAGCCCGGACAGGCCACTGTCTCCCAGTGCCAGCACCAGGGATCCGCCCACGGACAGGATAATGCCGATGATCAGCTCCTTTCCCTGCTTCTCCTTGAGGATGATCCAGGAAAAGATACCCACAAAGATCGGGTTGGTTGTAACCAGGGCCACCGAGCTGGCAATGGATGTCAGTTTCAGTGAACTGATCCAGGTAATGAAATGCAGGGCCAGGAAGATGGCGCCAATCACGGCCGCGATTTTTTCCCGGCGGCCGATCCCGGTGAGCCGGATGCGTCGGATACCGGCAATAAGCAGAAGAACGATGCTTGCCAGTACCAGCCGGTAAGCAGAAATCGTAATCGCCGGTACATCCGGACAATACCGGACAAAAATTGCTGAAAATGAAATCGACACAATGCCCAGAAGCAGGATGAGATGACGGTGAAATGCCATTCAGTCCACCATGTTGATTTTGTAGAAGTGGTCCGGTAGTTCACGACCAAACGCAAAGCGGGCCGCGTCCCGGATCCTGTCGGGCCACTTTTCCGGGTTATCCAGGTGTCCGAAAATGGACTGGTTGTCCCGGTTAAACTGGAATACCGATCCATTTTCCCGGTGGGCCAGCAGGATCAGGGTTTTGAAGAAGTCTGCGATACAGGTGTGGAGAATCTGGCGGAAATAGTCCGGCCGGTGGGGTTCAAACATCCGGGTATGGATGATCCGTCCGGACGGCAGGCGGACCGGCTTCCTGCCAACCGCCAGCGAGCCTGCCCGTTCCTGCCATTGCCGCATGCCGGGATACAACCGGGCGAATTCATGAATCTTATACTTGTGCTGTTCCATGGCCTTGTGGTCCTTTTCTGCCAGGGCCCGGAGCATGGCCGCTTCCGGTGTCCGGAGGAAACTGCTGTCTTCAATGTGTTCCCGGGTCCGATAATCCTTTGCACAGGCACTCAAGGCCGGTAACCACAAGCCGCGGAAATCAATCCGCTGGTAGGGATGGGGGACCATTTCCAGGATCTCCGGTTCCAGGTCCTTCTGGTAGAACTGGGCAAAGTCACGCCAACGGGTGATCAGTTGCGTTCGGGCTGGTTTCCGGTCCAGCTCTTTCAGCAACCGGTAACGGGTCAACATCTGCTGCATCACGGGTGAGGGCAATTTGGTGCCCGAGGCTGCGGCCAGTTCATCGAGGTCCATGTTGGCCGGGAAAGCGGAACGAATTTCCGCCTGCATGGATGAGCGTCTGTCCGGATCCAGCGCAATTCCGGAAGCGCGCCCGATGGCTTCAATCCGCTGGAGGCCGAATTCCAGCCGGGCCACATGATGCAGTCCCTTGGATTCCAGGATTCCGGACAGGTGGTCATGGAGGGGGAACAGCACGTCCACGTCATTGGCGGCGTATGCCAGTTGGGACGGTGTCAGTATACCGCTCCAGTCCGAGGCCTGTTCTTCCTTGTCCAGTTCCTTATCCAGGTACCGTTTCACCACATCCTTGAGACCGTTACGGACGGAAAGACCGGTGGACAATACCCGGGAAGCCAGGTAGGTACAGAATGTGTTCTCAAACTTTACCTGGTAATGGTGGATCAGGTGGGACATGTCAAACACCCCGTAGTGCAGGATCTTGACAATGGATTCATCCTGGAAAACCGGTTTCAAAAAGGCCGGAAAACCGGTTTCAAACAAATCAAATACGAAAATATCGTCGGGTGTTCCCACCTGGATCAGCCGGACCTGGCCCATGTCTTCCATGGTTTCGTGGTCAAATGTCTCAATGTCCACTGCCAGCCGGTCTGCGGCTTGAATTTTTTTCTGTGCCGCTTCCATCTGGAAGGCGGTTTCAATCAGTTGCATGGCAATGAAATGACCGGGGCATCGCCCCGGTCATCAGGTCCTCCTGTCTTTCCGGCTGTTACTTGCTCATCAACCGGTCAAACTGTTCTTTTGAGTCCGCCAATACCTGCTTGTGCAGGGAACCACCGTGGGAATCCATTGTAACGACCACGGGGAAATCTTCCACTTCGATGATCCAGAACGCTTCCGGGCTACCGAATTCCTCCAGTTTGAAGACATCCTGGACCTTTACCACCCGTTTGGCCAGCAATGTGCCCAGACCACCAACGGCATGAAAGTATACCGCGCCCGTTTTCTGCAATCCGGCCAGGGTTTTGTCTCCCATGCCGCCCTTGCCGATGACGCCGCGTACCTTGTACTCGTCAATAACCCCGGCCTGGTAAGGTTCTTCCCGTGTGGACGTGGTGGGTCCGGCCGCGATAAACCGCCAGTTTCCGTCCGCGTCCTGACTTACCACCGGTCCGCAGTGGTAGATCACACTGTTTTCCAGGTAGGGCCGGATGAAATCGGGCGCTTCTTCGTGCATCAGTTTGTGGGCCATGTCCCGTGCCGTTACCATCACACCGCTCAACAGCACTTCATCGCCGATTTTCAGTTTTCTGATGTCGGCTTCGCTTACCGGCAGATTGATTTTAATCGTCATAGCTCACCTCTCCATCCGGTGCAATGGTC
>CAZDKZ010000122.1:0-3005 GCA_964506215.1 uncultured Holophagae bacterium | reverse complement strand
AATCGAACAAGAAAGCATCCAGTTTCCAATAGACGCACAGTCCGTAAGGAGGTCTCATGACGGATCCCGGAATTGAACCTGCAACTGAAACAGTGGCCGAGGTCATCCGACAGGAACTGAAACCCACCGCGAAATCGGAGCGCATTCCCGAAATCGACATGCTCCGGGGCGTGGCCATCCTGGGTATCCTGATGGTCAACTGCCTGTTCTTCAGCAACACCATTTACAGCATGATCGTGGTCCCGGCTGAACCGGCCACAGGTGCCAACCACGTTGCCGAGCTGATCATCCGGTTCTTCGCCGAACAGAAGTTTATCAGCCTGTTCTCCATGATGTTCGGCCTGGGGGCGGGGGTCCTGTGTACCCGTGCCATTGCCAGGGGACACAAATTTGCCCCATTCTACGCCAAACGCCTGCTGGTGCTGCTGTTCATTGGTCTGTTTCACGCCATCATCATCTGGTCCGGTGACATCCTGGTCACCTACGCGGTACTGGGCTTCCTGCTGATTGCCTTTGACAAGGCCAGGCCGAAGACCCTGCTGATCTGGTTCTTCATCCTGATGAGCATCCCTCTCCTGTTCAACGGCCTGTCCACCCTGGCAATCGTCCTGTGGAAGACCACGCCGGGCGGCCCGGAAGCTGCCGCGAAACTCTTTGGTGAGCAGAATGAAATGTTCCAGAAGCTCAGTGATACCGCATTCGCCGCCTACAGCTCCGGCTCCTATTCGGACATTCTCAGCGCCCGAATGGGTGAACTTCGCTTTATGCTCCAGGGACTGTTCTTCTATGGCTGGAATGTGCTGGCCATGTTCCTGCTGGGTCTGTGGTTCTGGAAAACAGAAAAATTCCAGGATATTGACACCAATAAGGGATTCTTCAAAAAACTGATGGTATTCGGCCTGGTGGTCGGCGTATGTGGAAACCTGGTATACACCATCATGCGACAGGGGACCAGCCCGGCAATGCCCAGCCCCCGCCTGTTCATGGCCACGCTGGGACTCCAGTTCGGCGCGCCATCCATGATGCTGTTCTACGTGAGCAGCGTGGTGCTGGCAGCCCGGACATCACTGGGACAGAAAATTCTCAGTCCGTTGCGGGCCATCGGCCGTACCGCCCTGTCCAACTATCTGCTCCAGTCCCTGGTGTTCACCACCATCTTTTACAGCTATGGCGGCGCACAGTTCGGAAAAATCGGCGCCGCAGGTGCACTGCTCATGACTTTGGTCATGTTTGCTATCCAGATTCCCTTGAGCAACTGGTGGGTCAAGCGATTCAAGTTCGGGCCGATGGAATGGGTCTGGCGATCCCTCACCTACGGGAAGAAACAACCGTTCAAAAACGGCGGCTGATTCTACTCCCGCTCTATCAAGCGACACAACCCGCCTGACGGCGGGTTTTTTTGTGCCTATAATTCAAACTTGTGCTTTATCTCACTTGAAATTGACCGGCCAATGTCCCATATTCACACTATATCGCTTGAACAATACAGATCGCTCATTGGAGGTTGATCATGTGGCGCGTTTGCATTTGGATTTTGTGTGTATTTTGTGCATACACCGTACTGGCCGGAAATCACTATATCTCCCACGTTGCCGGCAGCAACTGGACCACCACCATCACCGCCTACAACGACGGACCGGTGGACCGGACATTCACCCTGTACCGCTATGACGCGGACGGCATGGTCACAACCATGCCCGACCTGCTGGTGCCCGCGCAGAGCGCCCTGGTGCTCACCAGCGCGGATTTCGGCTATGACGGATCGGCCATGGTGGAGACACCGGAAACCGAATCTCCGTTGAGCATCAAGCTGGCCTACCGGTACCGGGAATCCCATTCGTTGTGCGAATTCTTCATCCCCGATGGCGCACAGGCCACCAACTGGATGCTCCCCAATCCGTTCCAGTCCCATTTTGACTGGTTCGGCATGGCCATCGCCAACCATGGCGACACGGCCGCCACCCTCACACTCACCGCCTGGAAAAACGGCGCCGTGGTAGACACCCACGTGTTCGACCTGTCGGCAAAACACAAGGTTGTGGATGTGGCCGACGGATTCTGGAGCGGCATGGACTACGCAGACGTTGACCTGGTGACCATGGAGAGCACCCTGCCTCTTGCGGCCCCCATCTCCATTACCGGGAACACCGAGCAGGACCGGCACGTGTTCTTCCTGGGCCAGGAAGAAGTGGTCACGGAGCCCCCATCCATGCATATTTACAACATTCCCCATATCGCGGCATCCAACTGGACCACGCGGCTGACCATTTTCAACAATACCGGCGACGCGGCCGCCATCAGTCTCAGTACCTGGACACCGGAAGGAGACCCGGACCTGGCTGATGCCATTTACGCGGTTCCCGCCAACGGCACGCTTGAATTGTCAGCCGGAACCGACTTCGTTTATGGCGGGATCGGTACGATCTACTCGGAAGAGGACATCCAGGTAAAGCTCACTTACCGGTACCAGGTATCGGAATCCCTGTGCGAATTTTTCCTGTCCGAGGCAGAATCCACCCAGTGGTTCATTCCCAATTCCATCCATGACTGGTTTGACTGGTTCGGCATGGCCATTTCCAATCCCACCAGTGAACCGGTGGTGGTGGCACTGGACGCATACAAGGACGGGGTATTGATGGAAATCGGCACCCGGTTGCTGGAACCCAATACCAAGATCGTGGGGCTGGCCGCCGATCTCTGGCCGGTCATGAACAAGTCCAAGGGCGCGGCATATGACGATGTGGACATGGTAGTGATCCGTGCCAATGCCAAGATTCCCACCCCGTTGTCCATCACCGGCAACGAGGCGCAGGACCGCCACGTGTTCTTCCTGTCCAGCAAAGACGTGGTGGACCCGGACTTCCCCGACCCATCGTTCAAGGCCTATATCCTGGAAAACTTTGATACCAACGAGGACGGGACCATTGACGCCGCGGAAGCAGACGCGGTAACCGTCATTAATACCCCGGGATCATGGAATAACCGTGGGGACATCCGGGACATCA
>CAZDKZ010000121.1:0-3163 GCA_964506215.1 uncultured Holophagae bacterium | reverse complement strand
CGAACAGTCACCCCACGTTCTTCCAGGATTTTCCGAACGGAGACGGCAATATCCGGATCAAATGCCAGTCCCAGGATATTGGGGAGCTTCTCCACCAACGTCACCTGTTTGCCCGCCTTGGTCAACTCATCCGACAGTTCAACACCGATAAAACCGGCACCAATGGTGACAATGCGTCTGCAATCCTTCAGCTTCTCCTGCATGGCATCAATATAGTCCCGGTTTTTGGGAACAGTAAACACACCGTCCAGCTCAGCCCCTTCCAGCCACTGGGGGATACGGGGGGAAGATCCTGTAGCCAGCACCAGACGTTCATAGCCCATATGCTCGCCGGATGCCAACGTGCAGGTTTTTTCGGAACGGGATATGCCGGTCACCGTGCCCACCTTCAACGCGATGCCCGCTGCAGCGAACATGGCATCGGAAGGCAAAACATTATTACCGGTATGCTCAACAGAAGAAAATACGTAGGGAATTCCGCACGGAACCATGGTGGATTCTTCCATCCGGACAACCGTTACGCTCCTGTCAGGATGGGTCGTTTTCGCGGTTGTGGCTGCGACCAGACCGGCCGCGCTGCTGCCGATCACGAGAACATCTGTTTTCTGCATTGAAATTCTCCCTTCAACTCGAGTGGAACGGGGGCCGGAATAAGCGGTCCCGATGACGGACCGTTCCTTCCCCACCACGGGAGATGGATCAAGCCGTTACCCGGCGATACCATCAAGTAACGACGTGTTGTCGAAAAGTAAGCGGATCACGCACAAACCATCAGGAGACGAGGTGATGCATTGCCGATATACCGACATGTCACCACACCACAAGAAAAAAGCCCGGGACCGGCCCGGGCTTTTCAAATTCAATTCAATTGGCTCAATGCATGTTTGAGATCGTCGAGAATTTCGTCCACATCTTCGATCCCGACGGAAAGCCGCACCAGCCCATCGGTAATACCGGCCTGTTCCCGGAGTTCCCTGGGCATGCCTGCGTGGGTCATGGATGCGGGATGCTGAATCAATGATTCCACACCGCCCAGGGACACCGCCAACTGACAGATCTTGACCGTGTTCATCATTTTTTTGCCGGCTTCCAGTCCACCTTTTAATTCAAAGCTGATCATGCCGCCGGGCCTGTCCATCTGCTTCTTCGCGATATCATGCTGGGGATGGCTCTTCAATCCGGGAAACCGGACCCATTCCACCTGGGGATGCTCTTCCAGGAACGCCGCCACCTTCTCCGCATTGTCACAGTGGCGTTCCAGGCGAATATGCAATGTCTTCAGTCCGCGGGTCACCAGGTAGGATTCGAACGGCGGCAGCACACCGCCCAGGTGGTTCAGCGCGTATCGGCATTCCTTGTACTGGTCTTCGTTGCTGACCACAATCATGCCGCCCACCACATCCGCGTGACCGTTGAGGAACTTGGTCATGGAATGGACCACGATGTCCGCGCCCTTGTCCAACGGCCGCTGCAATGCCGGTGAACAGAATGTGTTGTCCACAACAAACAGTGCATCCGCGCCATGAGCAATCTTCCCGATTTCTTCCAGATCGGAAATAACCAGGGTCGGGTTTCCCGGTGTTTCCACGTACACCATTTTTGTTTCCGGACGGATGGCTTCCCGCACGGCCGTCAGGTCTGAGGTGTCCACAAATGTGGCATCAACGCCATGCTCGGACATGACATTCTTCAACAGCGTCGAGGTGGGGCCATAAACGGACTCGCTGCAGACAATATGTCCGCCCTGCTTCACGAATGTGGCGAATACCGTATGAATGGCGGCCATGCCGCTGGCGGTTGCCAGGCCCTTGTAGCCATTTTCCAGTGTTGCAATCGCATCTTCCAGGCCTTGCACGGTCGGGTTCAGCATGCGGCTGTAAATGTAACCCGGTTCTTTGCCTGCAAACAGGGAAGCCCCATGGTCGGCATCCTTGAACCGGAACGTGGAGGTCTGATAAATAGGCGGTACCACCGCCATGGAATCGTCCACACCCATCCCGGCGTGTACGCAATTTGTATTGAATTTGTGCTTCATGAATTCTCCTTGTCAACTTTCACATATTGTCGGGATCAATGACCGCAACCGCTTCCGCAACCACCGCCCTGGTCATGACCACCACGATCATGATTGCAACCGCCGCCACCCTGCACCAGGGTACCGTCCATGAAGTGACGAACCAGGGTTTCCGCGTCCTGGCCGCCATCCATGATGCCATCTACTACATGTACGCCCAGTGAATCCAGCGCGGTCTTGGCTTTTTCGCCCATACCGCCGGCCAGCATCACGTGAGCGCCCTGGGCGGCTACCCAACGGGGAATCACACCGGGCTGATGATCCGGCGGATCCACGTCCTTCTTTTCCACGATGGTCTGCTTGTGGGTGTCCACGATAAAGAAGGTAAACGTCGCTGCATGGCCGAAATGGCCGGACAGGGTACCGTCTGCATCCACTGGAACCGCAATGGTCTGGATCCGCTCGGTGGAACGGCCATCCGGTTCCACGCCGGGAACGGTTTCACCGCTGGTCAGATCCAATAGCGGTGCAATAATGGGATCAAACGCGCTCATTTCCTTGAACACGCTGGCCAGTTTGCCTTCGTCCCCGGCCAGCAAGATCTTCGGGTTGATGGGGATCCGGCCCAGGAAGGGCACACCGGATTCGGCGGCCATGATTTCACCGCCATTCCCCGGGAACACATCCACGTGGCCGTCACAGTGGGGACAGGCCATGCCACTCATGTTTTCCACGATTCCGATCAGTTCCATACCCAGCTTGCGGCAGAAGGTGATGGACTTGTGCACATCTTCCACCGCCATACCCTGGGGTGTGGTAATCATCAGGCCCCTGGCATCCGGCATCATCTGGACAACGGACAGCGGCTCGTCACCGGTTCCCGGCGGGCAGTCCACAATCAGGAAGTCCAGTTCACCCCATTCCACATCCGCGATGAACTGCTGGATCACACCGATTTTCATCGGGCCGCGCCAGATCAATGCATCCCGGTCAGAAGGGAGCAACAGGCCGATGGAGATCATCTTCAGGTTTTCGTTAACGTCTACCGGTACCATGACTTCTTCACCGGTAACTGCCGGCCGCTTGTCTTTCAAGCCGAACATGCGCGGCTGACTGGGGCCGTGAATATCAACGTCCATCAGTCCGACC
>CAZDKZ010000120.1:0-3494 GCA_964506215.1 uncultured Holophagae bacterium | reverse complement strand
GCCGCCTCATCCGTCCCATCCGCGACAATCACCTGCCCCGCATGCAGCGAATACCCGATCCCCACGCCGCCGCCATGGTGATAACTCACCCAGGTGGACCCGGACACGGCATTCAACATGGCATTCAGCACCGGCCAGTCGGCGATGGCATCCGAGCCGTCCTTCATGGATTCGGTTTCCCGGTTGGGACTGGCCACCGAACCGCAGTCCAGGTGGTCACGGCCGATGACGATGGGGGCTTTCACCTTGCCGGTTTTCACCAGTTCGTTGAACAGCAGACCCGCCTTGTCCCGTTCCCCGTAGCCCAGCCAGCAGATCCGTGACGGCAGGCCCTGGAAGGTGACTTTCTTGCCGGCCATGTCCAGCCAGCGGTGCAGTGCCTTGTTTTCGGGGAACAGTTTGGCCAGTTCCCGGTCGGTGGTGTAGATGTCTTCCGGGTCACCGGACAGTGCCACCCAGCGGAACGGACCCTTGCCTTCGCAGAACAGCGGCCGGATGTAGGCCGGTACGAAGCCCGGGAAGTCAAACGCGTTTGTGAGCCCGGCTTTCAATGCCTGGCCGCGCAGGTTGTTCCCATAGTCAAAGGTGATGGCACCGGCTGCCTGGAGATCCACCATGGCCTTGCAGTGGGCTTTCATGGAGTCGTAGGACATTTTCTTGTAGGTTTCCGGGTCGTTCTTCCGCAGTTTCAGTGCTTCTTCATACGGCATACCGGCGGGAACATAGCCGTTGAGTTCGTCGTGGGCCGAGGTCTGATCGGTGAGCACATCGGGAATGATGCCCCGTTTCAACAGTTCCGGGAACACGTCTGCCGCGTTGCCCAGCAGTCCAACGGACAAGGCCCGTTTTTCTGCCTTGGCTTTCAGCACCTTTTCCAGTGCCTTGTCCAGGTCGGTTTCCATTTCATCCAGGTAGTCGGTATCCAGTCGTTTCTGGATCCGTTCTTTGTCCACTTCCACCACCAGTGCCGCGCCGCCGTTGAAGGTGACGGCCAGGGGCTGTGCGCCACCCATGCCGCCTAAGCCCGCGGTGAGGGTGAAGGTGCCGGACAGATCGCCGCCGAAATGACGACGGGCCAGTTCGGCCAGGGTTTCATAGGTGCCCTGGAGGATGCCCTGGGTGCCGATGTAGATCCAGGAGCCGGCGGTCATCTGGCCGTACATGATCAGGCCCTTCTTTTCCAGCTCGTTGAAATAGTCCCAGTTGGCCCATTCGCCCACCAGGTTGGAGTTGGCGATCAGCACACGGGGGGCGTCTTCGTGGGTTCTGGCCACGCCCACCGGCTTGCCGGACTGGACCAGCAGGGTTTCGTCCGGTTCCAGTTTTTTCAATGCATCCAGGATTGCGTCAAAACATTCCCAGTTCCGGGCGGCTTTGCCGGTGCCGCCATACACGATCAATTCATCGGGTTTTTCCGCGTTTGCCGGATCCAGGTTGTGCTGGATCATCCGGTAGGCCGCTTCGATGAGCCAGTTCTTGCAGCTCAGTTTGGTGCCTGTGGGCGGATGAATGGTTCGGGTCATGGTTTCCTCCCGGTATTTCGGTGCGGGTCGGTGCCCCGCGTTTTTCAATTCAGTTCAGCGGGCCGGTTACGCCCTCGGCGGCGGCGTTGATCGCCCCCAGCCGGATCAGTTCACGCGCTTTTCGAATGTCCGGTGCCATGTAGCGGTCCTGGTCCCAGGATGCCACGTGGGTACGGATCTTTTCCAGTACCGGAATCAGCGGCTTGGCCGGCTTCAGCGGCTTGACGAATTCCAGTGCCTGGGCCGCCGCCAGCAGTTCCACCGCGATCACGTGTTCCACGTTGTCCACCAGTTCCAGCGCTTTGCGCGCGCCGATGGTGCCCATGGAGACATGGTCTTCCTTGTTGGCCGAGGTGGGGATGGAGTCCACCGATGCCGGGTGGCACAATATCTTGTTTTCGCTGACCAGCGCTGCGGCGGTCACATGGGCCAGCATGAAACCGGAGTTGAGCCCGCCATCTGCCACCAGGAATGCCGGCAGCTCGGACAATGCCGGGTTGACCAGCCGTTCGGTGCGCCGTTCCGAGATACTACCCAGTTCGGCCACCACGATTTTCAGAAAATCCATCCAGAAGGCCACCGTTTCCCCGTGGAAGTTGCCGCCGGAGACCAGTTCCCCCTGTTCGGCAAAGACCATGGGGTTGTCGGTGGCGGAGTTCATTTCGGTTTCCAGCATCCGTCCGATGAACTGCAGGGTTTCCCGGACCGGGCCGTGGACCTGGGGAATGCACCGGAGGGTGTAGCTGTCCTGGACCTTGCCGCAGTCTTTGTGGGATTCCATGATTTCAGAATCGGTCAACAGTTTGCGCATGTTTTCGGCGCATTGCCGCTGGCCGTCATACTTCCGTTCCTGGTGAATCCGTTCGTCAAAGGCCACCTTGGTGCCCTTCAGGGCTTCCAAAGTCAATGCACCGGTGATGTCGGCGGTTTTCAGCAGAATGTTGGCCCGGTGCAATGCCAGTGATCCCACAGCGGTCATCACCTGGGTGCCGTTGATCAGGGCCAGTCCTTCCTTGGCTTTCAGGCTGACCGGTTTCAGTCCCGCACTGGCCAGTACGGCGGCACCGGGGCCTTCAAAATCGCCCAGTTTTGCCCGGCCTTCCCCGATCAGGATCAACCCCAGGTGCGCCAGCGGTGCCAGGTCGCCGGATGCCCCCACCGATCCCTTTTCCGGGATCAGCGGATAGACGTTGCGGTTGATCATGTTGATCAGCAGGTCCAGTGCCTCGGGGGAAATCCCGGACCGGCCCTTGGCCAGTACGTTGGCACGGAGCGCCATGATCATCCGGGCGATGTTTTCCGGGAACGGATCGCCCACACCGGCGGCATGGGAACGGAGCAGGTTCACCTGCAGTTCTTCCACCTTTTCCCGGGGGATTACCACGTCGGCAAATTGGCCGAACCCGGTGGTGACACCGTATACCACGCGGTTTTCGGCAACGATTTTGTCCACCACCGCGCGGCCCTCGGTCACCCGTTGTTTCGCATCATCGGTGAGCGCAACTTCGGCCCGCCGTTCCCCGATCGCAATCAGCTGGTCCAGTGTCAGGGACCCGCCGTCCAGATATATGGTTGTCATAGCAGCTCCTTGGAGAAGTACATGAGAATGAGTCCCAGGAGAATGGCCGCAAAGCCACCGTAGCGGATGATCTTCGTTTCGGTTTTGCCGATTTCATTGATCATCCGGCGGTACAGGGCCGGCATGAAGAAGGGCAGGAACCCTTCCAGTATCAGGGTCAATCCAATGACCAGGAGAAATAGTTTCATGGATGTTGTCGGGTATGACACCCGCCTCCGTCCCGATTGTAGAACATTTCACCGGGTACGGAAACACTAGAAAATGATACGTGAAGCGGGTTTCCGGACGGGCAGGGAAGGTCGGTCAAGGAACCCTATTCATGCATTTGTTTTACGGCTGGTCCCGACCGGTGGCCGAAGCGGAAAAAACATGAAAAAAACCGGTTTTACCGC
>CAZDKZ010000119.1:0-3522 GCA_964506215.1 uncultured Holophagae bacterium | reverse complement strand
CAACCATCAGCCCATTAGCCACCTGCTCCCACCGGTTCTCCAGGAGCGGAATATTGGCGCCGGTCAGGACATCCCCGGTGGCATCGGTCCGTCCCGGTCGCAACCTGTCATGGTTGCCCCGGACCGCCCAGACACCCAGCGGTGCAAACAGTTGGTCCATCACAGGGATATAGGCTTCGGGTGGGCATCCCCGTTCAAACAGGTCTCCCGCCAGCACAATCATGTCGGGCCGCAGTTCCATCACCTGCCGGACCCGGGCTGCCATCCATTCCTCACCGATCAGCATTTCCCCCGCATGGAAATCTGCCATCGCGACAATTGTTGTACCATCCAGCTCCTGCGGGAGTTCGGCCACACCGACATCGTACCGCTGCACAGCCGGGGCACGGAAACCCTGGATGTTGGCCAGCAATACCAGGCAGAAACCTGCACAGAAAGCAGCACCCCGCACCTGACCCTTTCGTTTTCGGACAAACCAGCCGAAACCCGTTACCAGGTCAACTGCCAGGAAGGTAACCGAAAAAATAAACACGGTTCCCATCCACTGCATGCTGATCAGGTCCAGCAGAATCCGGTGCAAATCCGGCCCGTGTCCACCGAACCGGCGCCCAACAATAAACAGCAACCAGAGAACGACACCCGTCACCACCAGCACCTTGCGACTGATCCGCCGCTCGCCGAAACGCACCGAATCCAGCCGTATGAACACATACAGCTGCAGAATGGTCACCAGCGTTGTCAATACAATGCCGAAGAAAGAAATGATTTCCTCCCGGTCGAAGAGCCGGCCATTCTCATGAACGTATCATTCATCCCAACTCAAAAGTTGTCACCCCGAACAAACGGTCTGTCGGAATACCAGGAAATGTTCCGGTATACATCCGTGCCGTCTCAAATACAACGCTCATGCCATGCCTTTCAGCCAGTGAAACAGCCGCCCGGTTCACCTCGGGCACATCCAGGTATACGGGTTCGCCAGACTTTACGCGGCTGGTCAACGAACAGAACAATACCTCCGCTACGTCTGGATCATCCGCAAACAACGGTCCGACCTTGTAACCCTTTTGACAGGCACGGATCATTCCATATCCGGCCAGACTCTTGCCCTTCAACACGCCCAGTGCAACGCTTCCCGGTTGCCGCAGCCAGGCCTTCAGAAATGTCCTGCGGTCATCAGGGAAAAATGGCGCATCATAAGCATGGATTATCTCAAACGGTACCTGACCCAGGCCAACGATTAGATGCTGGCCGACAGGTTGACGGCCCGTCGTCCCTTCATAGCGGATATTGCGGTATGCCAGCCGAAAACCCGATTTTCTGTAATTGTCCTGTTGATCCACTACGCCGTCCAGACCGATATTTCGCCCGGCCAACTGCACCATGCCCGCTTCCCAGATACGGAGCCCATATCCAAGGCCACGGAATTCCGGTTTCACAATGTAAAACCCGAGAAAACCAAATGTCTCCCCATACTTGACAACGGAAATTGTGGCGATTGGATTGCCATCCAGTTCCCCCACCAGGAACCCCTCGGGATCCGTCGCGTAGAACGATCCCGCATCGTGCAATCCCGGATTCCATCCTTCTGATGCAGCCCAGTCTATGGCAATATTGATTTCAGACCTGGACATGGTCCTGATGGTGTATGTCAACGCCGTCATGACTTTTCTTCCATCAGGGACTGTTCCGAAACGTTCCAGTTCACGCCGCGCTGCCGAAGGCCGGCCAGCATATAGTCCACGCATTCCGGATGACGGCCCAGGTATTCCGGCGGCGAAATCCCCTTGTGCCCGTACAGACCATCCGCGATCATCCGCAACGCCAGGGTACAAGTGTAACCGGTCGTGCGGGCCATGGAGATCACATCGGTATCCGGACAATACCGGTCCTGCATGTCAATAGTGAAACGGACCGGCACACCGTCCTTTGTACCTTCCACCACGGACTGGAACACCGTAATGTCCCCCTCCCCCGGCTTCAACTGCCAGTTGGGGAACAGTACCTGCGCGGTCATATCCAGCGGGCTTACTTTCCGTCCATCCACATCCAACGTTTTTTCCTTGGAGAAGAAGCCCAACTCCCGCAAAACGGCCATCTTTTCGATGTGTCCGGGATAGCGCAGGGTCTTTTCCTTCATGTTGGGTGCATTGATGGTCTTTGCCAGTGTCCGGAGCCCGTCGGTGTTGAATGCTTCCAGGGTACCGATACCCGGGAAATTGATGTATTCCGGATCGGATAGTGCCGGCTTGACCACTTCCACGCCGTTTTCCACGTAGCGGGCCGGCCGGATATATTCTTCGATCACATCAATTGGAGAAAACACTGCCTTGTATTCGCTGGGCCATTCCCGGACCTGGGGAAGACCGCCAACAAATGTCAGGATGCGCTCCACCCGGTCCATCTGGCGGGTCACGTGCATGATCAGGGCACTTCCCATCCCCGGATACACACCGCAATCCATGATCATGGTCACGCCATGTTCTTTGCACAGGTCATCCAGTTGAAACGGGTCTTCTTCGTAGAAAGCAATGCAGGTGCAATCCTTACCGGCACGGATAATGGCTTTTGCCGTTTCAAAGCCCATGAACCCCGGAACCGCGTTGATCACCAGGTCGAAACCGCCAACCAGTGCTGTCACATCTTCCGGACTGGACAGGTCCTTCCGGACCACATTCAATGGGGGACATTTCTGCTTTAACCGTGCAAGGGAATCCCGATCAACATCCGCCACTGTTACCGTAAACCGATCATCCGCTGCCAGGTCCATGGCCATGGGTCCGCCCACCAACCCGCCGCCCAAAACAATCACCTGTTTCATGGAACCCCCGTACGCAGACAGTCATGCATGCTGCATGCTTCGTCTTGTTATAGCTGAGTTAACGGTAGCGTGTACCGGAATGAAATTCAAGCCGGAGATGGTTCGTGAGGACCTGGAACAGCTATTTCCGAATGCGAATACCGCAATTGGGACAGAAACGGGTGCTGTAACTGGGACCCAACATACCGTCGCACTGGGGACAGCGCCAGCCCAGGAACAGGGCGAACAGCTTGAGGATCAGCAGGATGGCGGCCAACGGTCCCCAGAAAGCAAACGGCAACCCCAGGAGCGTTCCGCCGACCAGCCGACACAGCAGGGCCAGCACGGTAGCCACGACCACGATCACCAAACCGGCGATCTGGATGGAACGTCGCCGTTCCACTTCCTGGATGATCTGGTCGTCATGGAATCCGGTGTCTGTGGTGTTCATCGTTGCCTCCTTTTACAAAGGATACGCCCAGGTCGCACCATTTATTCCGAAAACTCGCCAGAAATATACCTGCCGTCCGACATCGGTCATCTGCGAAATGGCACAACCGTCTTCAGACCATCCTTCACGCGACCGGGCAACAGCCTGGACCCCAAGTCCAGAAGTGCACCGACGCCTTCATAAAACCGGTTGGTGCGGCGGAACTGCCGCAGCATCTGATCGGTGATCCCTTCACGGACCAGCGCACCTTCCAGCAGGGACCGGGCGAATGCGT
>CAZDKZ010000118.1:0-3547 GCA_964506215.1 uncultured Holophagae bacterium | reverse complement strand
GCCGAACATGCGCGGCTGACTGGGGCCGTGAATATCAACGTCCATCAGTCCGACCTTGTATCCTTCCATGGACAGTTTCAACGCCACCGATGCCGCGACCGTACTTTTGCCCACGCCGCCCTTACCGCTCAGGACAACAATCTTGTTCCGGATCAGGCCGAGGCGCTGCTTGACCTGCAATTCGCGCATCGCCTGGTCCATGTTCTTTTCATTGCCACTGCTGCCGGTATTGGAGGGGCAGGAATGTTCACTCATGATTTATGTTCTCCTCGTCGTTGAATTGGATTTCAAGGCCTGCATGGTGCGGCCGTGTATCTCCCGCAATGCCTGGCTGAACGGTGCATCCGGAGAATGTTCCAGTACAGTGCTGGCTGCATTCATGGAACCGATCACGGCGTCCACATCGTAAGGCATATTTCCCAGGAAGTCCACTCCACGCCGGCGCGCCAGGTCGGCGATATTGTGACCCATTTCGGGATGAAGATCAAACTTGTTTACGACCACCCCGCCGGCCAGCTGGAAATGACCCATCAGCGAGAGTACGCGCTCCAGGTCGTGGACACCGGAAACCGTGGGTTCTGTTACCACGACGACATAGTCTGACCCGGTGATGGATGCCACTACCGGACACCCCACGCCGGGGGATCCGTCCACCAGGATGAATGCCGCATTATCTTTGACGGCCCGGTCCCGTGCATCGTTGCGTACACGGGTCACAAGTTTGCCGGAATTTTCACCGCCGGGTTGGAGACGTGCATGGTAAAACGGTCCGAACCGGGATTCGGAATGAAACACCGTTCCACTGAAATCCGGCTCGAACCGGATGGCGTCTTCCGGACAGAAAACATGACAGGCACCGCATCCTTCACATCCCAGAGGATCCACGAAGAAAGTCGGGGTAATCGCGTCATAAACGCAGACATCGCGGCAGATACCACAGGCCGTGCAACGCTGCTTGTCAATCTCGGCCACCTTCCCGCCGCTGAACGGTGTCTCCAGGCGAATATCCGGCTGCAACACCAGGTGCATATCCGCCGCGTCCACGTCGCAATCGGCCAGCACGGTGTGAGACATGAGTTGGGCCAGTCCCAGAACAAACGTGGTTTTTCCGGTCCCGCCCTTTCCACTGATCACAACAATTTCTTTCATGGGGTCACCCCCTGTGTGACAGCATCCAACAATCCGCTGAACCGGTTCCGGTATGCGGATATTTCTTTCACCACCAGGTTCCCATGGGCATAGCATTCACCAATGGCCCGGTCCAACGGCAACCGCATCCAGATCGGAATACCGGCTTCGGCACACCAATCCCGGATCAGGGTTACGCCGTCCATGGCCCGGTTTTCCACAACACCCATCGGCTTTCCCATATCCCGAACCATTTCCGCGGCCAGTTTCAGGTCATGGAGACCAAACGGCGTGGGTTCGGTTACCAGTATCACGGCATCGCTGTCCCGCACCGTAGTCACTACCGGACAGGAAGTTCCCGGCGGTGCGTCCATCAATACCAGGCCCGTGTCACCGGCTTCCGCCTGTACTGCTCGAATCACCGGGTTCGCCAGTTCACGACCCACATCCAATCGCCCTTCGAGGTAGCGCAGGCCATCACATTGACCAACAGTCACCTGCCCCACACGCAACTGCCGTGACCGGATGGCATTTTCCGGGCACACACGCATGCACAATCCACAGGCATGACACATATCTTCAAACAGGTAGGTCCGGTCCTTCACGGTAATCAACGCATTGAACTGACAAAGCTCCGCGCATTTGCGACAACCGGTACACAGATCATTGTCAATCAGTGGAACCGTGACGTGGACCGGGGTTTCCTGCAGCTTTTCGGGATACAGGAATAGCGCCGTATTGGGCTCTTCCACGTCACAATCCACCAGGGTCACCTGGTGCATCCGCCCTGCGGCAACAACAGCAAGGTTTGTCGAGATCAGTGTTTTTCCGGTCCCGCCTTTTCCTGACGCAACGGCAATCTTCATTCACATTCTCCTGGTGTCGGTCGTCGATCCGAACGGGTGTCGGGCGGGACCTTCAAATCAACTTTCAGTTTCCGGTTTCTGCTGGTCGGCCGGCTGCAACCGTTCCAGTTGTTCCCGTGCCATCCGAAGTTCATCTTCCAGCATCGTGATCCTGCCGGCCAGATCGTTCACATTTGCGTCCATCGGCATATCCATCGGCTGCTGCCAGAATCGATTCCGCCATCCGCCGCCGCGCCCGCCGCCGAAACCAAAATCGGCACGCCAGCCGCCACGCATCCGACCGCCGATTCGGCCACCACCACGATAAGCACCCGGTGCGTCATATCCATTACAGAATCCCAATGCACGTCCAGTGCGGGGACCTGCGCCAGTCGGTCCTGTTCTGTCTCCAAACGGCATTTCAGTCCTCCTGATTTTCCTGCGGTTCCGCATTTCTGCGGACACCGCTTCCCGATTGCCTGTTCACACCCATACCCGCACCACGCCGTCCGCCGCGCATCCCGCGACCGGACCGTCCGGAAGGACGCTGTTCCTGTTGTTCAGATCCGGGCTGGTCATTGCCATTGCAACGTCCCATCCCGCGACCGGTTCGGGGACCTGCCCCGCCGGGACCTTTCCGATCTCCTCCGGGCATACTCACCTCCATTAAAAATCGGCCTTTTGATTATTTCAAGCTGCTTACCGCATTCCGGACAACGGTTCCTTCGGGTGCTGTTTCCATCCGGATTCCTGCCTGTTGCAGCACCTGTGAAGCCTTGGGCCCGAAATGACCACTGATCACAACCGCCACCTGTTGATCCGCGACAAACTGGGCAGTCTGGATTCCCGCACCCTGGGCCAGCTCAATATTCTTACTGTTGTCCAGGTATGTAAAATCCTCGGATTCCATGTCCATGATGATAAACCCTTTTGCCCGTCCAAACCGCGGATCAATGGGATCGTCCAATGTTCTACCCAACGTACTGATTGCAACTTTCATTTTTATCCTTTCAACGGTTCTCCGGGTTCACAACAGGGAACCCGTCTTCTGTCCGGACCGCGTCGCGGCACTTCCTGCCCGCAACGTCCGCATCGGGACCGTTCTTCCATCACCACATTCCCACCCTCAATCATCAAAACCTGCCCCTTCACCAGGCATTCCGCAACCTTGCTGCGTGCCCTGTCCACGATCCGGGACAGGGTGGGACGGGACACACCCATCAGGCTTGCAGCACCCTCATGGTCCAGCCCCTCATGATCAACCAGCCGGATCGCTTCAAATTCATCAACAGAAAGAACAATTGCAGTGGATTGCTGCACCGGGATTCCGGCCGGCTTGAACACCTTGAAATTTGGTGCCTGTCCGATCATTCGTTTCTTGGGCGGTCGTACCACTTCGCACCTCCACCTCCAATGTAATGAACATATGCTCATAATGCAAGAAAAAAGACAGACTGAGTCTGAGTTTAAGTCTGAGTCTGAGTGAAAGCAGAGAGGGAGGAGAAAGTCTAAGTCTGAGCTTGAGTCTCAGTGAGAACGAGAAAGAACAACGCTTTCCATCAAGATCTTCCTTT
>CAZDKZ010000117.1:0-3973 GCA_964506215.1 uncultured Holophagae bacterium | reverse complement strand
TACGTCCCCGGCACCTTGGCATACCGCTTGGCCGGAAACAGCGCCACCGGCTGCTCCCCCGGTATCCCCTGGGTTTCCAGGATCAACGTACCACCGGGCCGCAGTGCGGCCATCACCTGCTTCAGCATCTCCAGCGGAGACGGATGATGATAGAGAATGCCCATCAGAAAAATCGTATCAAAACTCTCCGGAAACAGGTGCACATGCTCCACCCCCAGCAGTTCAAATCGCAGGTTGTCCCTCCCGGCCATGGCATTCAACGCCTGGAAGGCAAACGCAAACTGCACGGTGGGATCGATGCCCAGCACCGACTTGGGCCCGTGGTGGGCCATGCGGAACATGTAATAGCCGTTGTTGCATCCCACGTCCAGGATTTCCTGTCCCTGGAGATCAGGAAGGTGATCCTTCAGTCGGTTCCATTTCCGATGACTGCGCCATTCGGCGTCAATATCGATGCCGAACACGTTAAACGGTCCCTTGCGCCAGGGCATGAAGGCACGCAGGTGTCTTTCAACGGTTGCACGCGAATCGTCATCCACTTCATCCGGCAGCCCGATCCGGACCACGTCGCCGGAAAAATCACATGCGGTCGCTCGAAATGCAGCCAATGCATCGGCCGCATTCCGAAACTTCACCGCACTGTCCCGTTCCAGCCAGGACGCACGTTCATCCAGGATTTCCTGCAGAACTTCAAGATGTGGGGTGTCGGGTAAGGGGAAAGACATGGTTCAGGGTTCGAAACGATGAATGATCCGGCCATAGATCCGGGATTTGTCAATGGCGCCCCATTCCCGGGAATCGGCACTGACCAGCCGGTTGTCCCCCAACACGAATATGGCGTCCATGGGCACGCGGAAAGACGGAATGGTTTCGTGGCTGGACTCGCCCCGGTTGGTATAGGATTCCTTCAGTAACGCGCCGTTGAGATAAACATGGCCTTCCAGGATACAGATGGTGTCCCCCGGCAATCCGATCAACCGTTTCACCATGAGTCGGGACTCTACTTCCGGTGAAAAGAACACGATCACGTCCCCCCGGTTCAGCTGATCCAGGTTGCCGTCAAACCGGTCCACCAGGATCCGGTCATTGTCCTGGAAGGTGGGATACATGCTGGAACCGGACACCACCATGGGCCGGTAGAACAACAGCAGCGCAAAGGCGCCCGCCAGTAGCAGGGTGTAGAGAATCAGGAACGTGGTCTTGTGGTTCTTCAATCGGTCAATCCAACTCACAGCTGAATCCCTCTCCTTCTCCATCAAGTTTGATCCGCTTCACATGCAACCCCGGGTTCAACGCCGGTTGTACCATGCCGCGAACCAGGTCCAGCAATTGTTGCGGATCGAAGGTTCCGCCCAGCAGTTCATCCAGGGGCTGACTTTCCAGCCGGTCCCGGATACCATGAACCACCCGTTGGAGCCGTTCAAAGTCCATCACGAACCCGTCCCGGTCCAGTTCTTCAGATGCCACGGTCACTTCCAGGTCATAGCGGTCCCCGAGGATCCGTTCCCCGTCCCGGTAGCTGACACGAACCGGGGTGGCGGCGCGAACAAAATACTCAGTCTTCAACGACCGCTTCCTCCTCCAGCAGGTGGGGGATACCGTGGTCGTCAATGGGATACACCCGGTTGCACCGGTCGCACTTGAGACCTTTCTTGTCCTCTTTCAGCACCAGGTCAACCTTGCATGCGGGACAGACAATGATGTCCAGCAACTTTTCATTAAATTCCATTTCTCCCTCCGTGAACCCATATTTTACCAGAAAAGACGTTTCGTGTCAGCCAAATGGCCGTCAACTGCCGGCACCGGTTTTGTGCAGCGGTTTCAGCACCCGTTTCAGGAACGTGCCGGTGTGGGAGTCTTTGTTCTTTGCCAGTTGTTCCGGGGTGCCGGTGCCCACCACCTGACCGCCCCGTTCCCCGCCCTCGGGGCCCAAATCCACGATATAATCCGCGGACTTGATCACATCCAGGTTGTGTTCAATGATCAGCACGGTGTTGCCGGATTCCACCAGCCGGTTCAGCACCGACAGCAGCTTGTCCACATCGTCAAAGTGCAGCCCGGTGGTGGGTTCATCCAGGATGTAAAAGGTGTTGCCGGTGGCCCGCTTGGAGAGCTCTTTGGACAGCTTGATCCGCTGGGCCTCCCCGCCGCTCAACGTGGTGGCCTGCTGGCCCAGCTTGATGTAGGACAACCCCACGTCATACAGGGTCTGCAGCCGGTTGCGGATACGGGGTACCGGATGGAAGAATTCCAGTGCCTCTTCCACCGTCATTTCCAGCACATCGGCAATGGATTTGCCCTTGTATTTTACTTCCAGGGTTTCCCGGTTGTACCGGTGCCCCTTGCATTGTTCACAGGTCACGTACACATCGGGAAGGAAGTGCATTTCAATCTTCAGCACCCCGTCCCCCTGGCAGGTCTCGCACCGGCCGCCCTTGACGTTGAAGCTGAACCGTCCGGGCTTGTAGCCCCGTGCACGGGCTTCCGGGGTCTGGGCGAACAGTTCCCGAATGGGGGTAAACAGGCCGGTATAGGTGGCCGGGTTGGACCGGGGGGTCCGCCCGATGGGCGACTGGTCAATGGCGATCACCTTGTCAATGGCCTGGTGACCGGTGAGCTTTTTCGGCCCTTTGGCGGACAGTTTCCTGCCGGACTTCACCCGTTTCAAGGACTTGTACAGCACCTCGTTGACCAGTGTACTCTTGCCGCTGCCGGACACCCCGGTGACACAGGTGAAGGTGCGCAGGGGGAATTTCACCGTCAGGTCTTTCAGGTTATGCCGGGTGGCACCGGTCACCGTCAGGTTGCCGTCCCCTTTCCGCCGGGATTCCGGCAACGGGATGGATTTCCGGCCGGACAGGTATTGCCCGGTCAGGGATTTTTTGCATCCGCGGATGTCTTTGGGCGTTCCGGTGCAGACCACCTCGCCCCCATGCTCCCCGGCGCCGGGACCCAAGTCCACCACGAAGTCGGCGGTGTCGATGGTTTCCTCGTCATGCTCCACCACGATCACGGTGTTGCCCAAATCCCGCATCTTGATCAGGGTATTGATCAGGCGGCGGTTATCCCGCTGATGCAGGCCGATGGACGGTTCGTCCAGTACATAGACCACTCCCATCAACCGGGAACCGATCTGGGTGGCCAGCCGGATCCGCTGGGATTCGCCACCACTCAGCGTCCCCGCGGCCCGGTCCAGCGTCAGGTAAGACAGCCCCACGTCGTTGAGGAACTGGAGCCGTTCGCAGATTTCCTTCAGCACTTTGTCCGCGATCCGCTGCTGATAGTCGTTGAGCGGCAGCTTGGAAAACGTGTCCAGCGCGTGCTCCACCGAGAGTTCGGTATAGTCCATGATATTTCGGTCGTCAATAGTGACCGCAAGGCTTTCCGGCTTCAACCGACGCCCGCCGCACGCGGAACAGGACCTTGCGGACATGAACCGCTCCATCTCTTCCTGCACGTAGGCGGATGTTGTTTCCTTGTACCGTCGCTTCAACTGGGGAATGATTCCTTCAAACCGGGACCGCCACTGGTACCGGGACCCTTTCCGGCTTTCATAGACAAAATTCAGGGCACGGTCGGTGCCATACAGGATCACGTCCCGTACGTTTCGCGGAATCTCACCAAACGGGGTGTCAAAATCAAAATCATAGTTAACCGCCACGGTTTTCAGCACCGCGCTGCGGAAGCCTAAGTCCGGGTTTTTCAATGGGATGATGGCGCCGTCCCGGATGGACAGGGACGGATCCAGGATCAGTTCCTCGTCGAACTCCATCAGGTGACCCAGTCCGTGGCAATCGGGACAGGCCCCGTGGGGAGAGTTGAACGAGAAATTCCGGGGTTGCAGCTCCGGAATACTGATGTTGCAATCCGGGCAGGCAAAATGCTCCGAAAACAGTTCGGTGCGTCCATCGTCCAGGAAGGATACTTCCACCAGCCCCTCGGCCAGTTTCAACGCCAGTTCCACCGACTCGGC
>CAZDKZ010000116.1:0-4174 GCA_964506215.1 uncultured Holophagae bacterium | reverse complement strand
GGTAGGGACAGACCAGATCAAGAGGGGCCGCGCGAGACTTTTTCAACAGCCCCACAGTCTCCTGTCTCCTGAACTTCTGATCCGGTATCTTCATTCAGACTCAAACTTAGACTTAAACTCAAACTGCGCCTGGCGCCAAGCGCTTGGCGCTAAGTAGTGACGATGCGGTCCCGGCCGGCTTCCTTGCCCTGGTAGAGGGCCGCGTCGGCGCGGTTGATGCACGCTTCCAGCGATTCGTCCGGGTTGCAGCGGGCGATGCCGAAGGTCAGGGTGACCGGTATCGGTTGGTCCTCGTAGACAGCCGGGTCTTCCGCGATCTTTTTGCGCAGTTTTTCGATGGTCTCCATGGCACCGGCCAGGTCGGTTTCCGGGAAGGCCAGGATGAATTCTTCACCGCCCCAGCGGCCGGCAATGTCCGTTCCCCGGATGGCGCTTCTGAATGTCCGGGCCACCTGGCGCAGCACGGCGTCCCCCGCGGCATGCCCGTGGGTGTCATTGACGGACTTGAAGTGGTCGATGTCGCAGATACAGATGCTGAACGGTTTCTTGTTCCGGCAGGACCGCAGGTGTTCCAGCCCCAGCTTTTCCATCACGTCCCGCCGGTTGGACAGCCCGGTCAGCGGGTCAGTGCGGGACAGGTTGTCCAGCTCCCGGTTCATCCGCTGTTTCATCCGGTAGCGGGAGATCATCCACATCAGGAAGATCAGCACGGTGAACAGTCCCAGCAGCAGTACATTCTTCAACAAGCGCTGGATCCGCTTTTCGTTCTTGAGCAGCTGGATTTCCCTGTTTTTCTGTTCGTCTTCAAAGGCGTTCATCAGCACTTCAAACTTGTCGAAGGTTGCCGGTGAATAATACCGGTCCAGCAATTCCTTGTACCGGGTGAAGTATTCCGCGGACCGGGGAATGTCATTGAGGGCGATGGACACATCGGTGAGATTCCGATAGATCAGCATGCGCAGGTCTTCTTCCCGGCACAGTTTCAAGGCATCCAACTGGTATTTGAGTGATTCTGCGTATCGCCCCATCTTGTAATCAATCTCGCCCATACCGCTGTAGATGTAGGGCAGCATGTCGTCAATCTGGCCGGCCCTTGCCAGTTGCAGCGCTTTTTCGTGTAATTCACGGGCCTTTTCGGTTTGGCCCTTCGTCAGGTAGGTATAGCCCAGGTTGTTGGTGATCCGGACGACCGCTTCTTCATCACCCAGTTGTTCCGCGAACGCCAGCGCCTGTTCGGCGTAGGAAACGGACTTTTCAAATTGCTGAAGTTCCCGGTAGGTGACGGCCATGTTGGCCATGGCCAGGGATTCCCCGTCCAGGTTGTCCAGTTCTTTCTCACAGTCCAACGAGACCTGGTAATACTGGATGGCTTTCTGATAGAAGTGGAACGTGTCATACAGCGAGGCAATGTTGAATGCGGCGGCGCTGACCCGGGTCAGCTGGTCATGGAGGTCCGGGATGGTTTCCGCAATCCGCAGGGATTCATAATAGTGCTTCAGCGCTTCATAATGCTTACCGGTTCGTTTCAGCAGGATGCCGGATACGTTGTGACAGTATGCCATCCCGACCCGGTCGCCCATGGTTGTCCGGCAGTCCAGTTCTTCGATACAGAACACCAGCGCCTTTTCTCCATCCTGGTCATACCAGATGTCTGTGAGGATGCGGCAGGCCGTGGCCTGTTGCACCACGTCATGACGGGCCCGTGCCAGATCCCGGGCTTCTGTTGCCAGTATCCTTGCGGCATCCGAATCGCCCGTCTCCAAGGCTGCTTCCGCCTGTGCAATGGTCCGGGCGAAATCATTGTCTGGGCCCGTTTCAACCGCGAGACACCAGGATGCGCAGATAAGAAAACAGAGAACAAGTGGTAAACGGGTACGCATGCCTAGCTGGTTCATGTAGTTTATTTTAGCATACCGGCTGGGACAAGGTGACGGGTCTTACGGGTGCAGCAGTTGCCAGTGGTCCCGTCTGGTGAAGGATGACTGTGGGACACAATACCAGGTTCCTGATAGGGCCGGTGGGACAGAGAAACCCCGTTCGGTCCGAACGGGGTTCTCAAGAATGAAGGAGGTTATGTGATCCGGGGACAGCCAGAGCTGTCCGGCGGTTATTATTGGTATAGCCGGTCTTCGTACAGATGGTTCAGTGTCAGCACCATGGCCAGCGCGTCCTTTTCCAGTTCCCGGTCATGCTGTACCGGCACCAGCCGGTTGTCCGCGTACCGGAAGGTCAGGGGATCCTTGGATGGCTGCAGCACCGCGACATGGTCCGCTGCCCGCAGGGCATAGGTATCGTTAAACTGCATCAGGACAGCGCATTCCGCGTTTTCACTGAATATGGAATTGCCCATGATCGGGTCGGTTACGTCCAGTCCCATCAGGTCCAGGGCGGTGGCCAGTACGTCGGGCTGGGAAGCGATCCGGTCATAAATCCGGGGTTCAATGCCGCCGCCCAGTAAGATGGCCGGGATATGGAACATGTTCACCGGCACCATGTCATCCCCATACACCCGGACATTGTGGTCCGCCACGATGACAAACACGGTGTCCTTGTAATAGTCTTCTTCCCGTGCCAGCTCGATGAACCGGCCGATGGCATAATCGGCATACTTGATGGCGTTTTCCACACTCTTTTCCGGCACCCCGTTGACCAACTGAATCTTCTTTTCCGGGAAGTCGAATGGGGTGTGGTTGGAGGTGGTGAACACCACGGATGCAAATTTCCGGTGCTGTGCGTGCAGCTCTGTGAATGTCTTGTGTGCCCGTACCAGCAAATCTTCGTCACAGACGCCCCAGGTGCCCACGTAGCTGGGGTCTTTGAAAGCCGGTTGATCAATGATCTCGTCAAATCCGTTTCCCAGGAACCAGCCCCGCATGTTGTCAAACCGGCTTTCCCCGCCGTAAATAAATGACGTGTGATATCCCAACGGTTTCAGTAACGACGCAAGGGTAAAGAAATCCTGTTGTGACTTGTTCCGCTTGACAACGCCTTTGCCGGGAACAGCATAGATGCCGCTGACCAGTCCCGCGATTCCCCGGACACTGCGGGTGCCGTTGGAATAGAGGTTGCTGAACTTGATGCCTTCCGTGCTCAGCGTATCCAGGTTGGGGGTGATCCCCGTTTCCCCGCCAAATGCCTCGGAGAACTGGCTGCCCAGGCTCTCTTCGATCAGGATGACCAGGTTTTTCGGATTGTCGGTATGGAAATGACTCCTCTGCAACCGGCACAGGGGATGGTCGGGGCCATGGGTGTTTTCGGCGGTTTCCTGCATGTGCAGCCGCTTGCGGACCCGATCCAGGGCTTCCTCTGTGTCCATTTTGCCGTATTGCTTGATGACCTTAGCGCTACCGTGCTTCTGTTCGTTGTAGATGGCATAACCGACACTATACAGGCTGTTCTTGGTGATTTCATTGACCAGCCGGTTGGATGAATACATGGCGTCGGAGATATTGGCGGGACGATGCCCGAAGGATGACCGGATGCCCAGGAACAGCAGGACCAGCACCGGCAGGAGAAGGGCAAGGCGCCTGGTATAACGGACTTCAAGAACATCCCGAAAGGATGGCTTGCCATATTTCAGATAGATGAAGATAAAGGCGGCAATGGCCAGCAGACCCATGAAAATTTCCAGCTTGTACGCGGTGAACAGCATGGAGAATACCTCGCGGGGAAATTCCAGGTATTCCACGAACAGATAATTGGGCCGAACATCGAACTGCGCCATGAACGGAAATGTTGCAAATTCGAGATTGATGATGAAGGCAAACACCACCAGGAAGTAAACCTTGAGAACCAGGTCGACGATCCGGGAGGCGATTCTGGGAGCGGTAGTGAGCAGCAGGGCCGGTATGACCATCAGAACAGATGTCGCCATGATATCCATGCGGGCCCCGTAGATGAATGACAGCCAGTAGTTCACGTCCGCATCGTTGAACCGGGGAAAATAGGTCACAAACAGGGCGACCCTGCCCAGGAAGAAGATGGATAAGATGAGGCAGAAATACTTCAGCAGTTTTCCGGTTAATGCCATGGCAGACTCCTCGTCGCGCAAGTATTTGATCCACGTGGGGATTTTGCGAATTGCATGCCAACAATGGGAAAGTAATTAAACATCAGAAAAAAATAAAGAAGACGCTGGTCGCAAGCCGGCAGCCAAGTATGACAAAATAAGCAT
>CAZDKZ010000115.1:0-4262 GCA_964506215.1 uncultured Holophagae bacterium | reverse complement strand
CTCAACATGGTCGCGCAGAACGGACAGGCGGTGCACACCACCTCCGCCCCGGTTGCCAGCGCTTCGTCGGTTCGCACATGGTTGATCCGGTCGCCGATGGTCTCTTCGGTAAACATCAATCCGCCCCCTGCCCCGCAACACAGGCTGTGTGTTTTGCTGTGGGCCATCTCGGTGAGTTTACCGCCCATCTGTTTCACCACGTCCCGACCCGGCTTGTACATCTGGTTGTGTCGACCCATATAACAGGGATCATGGTAGGTGGCGGCAAAATCCGTTCCCTGCTTCAACTTCAACTTGCCTTCGGCGATCAGGTCCGCGATAAATTCAGTGTGGTGAATGACTTCCAGCTCAAAATCTGCTTCCAGCAGCTGCCTGGCCACCTCGGGATACTCATTCTTGAACACGTTGTATCCATGGGGACAGGCAGTGATGATCTTCTTGAATCCATAATTCAATATCGTTTCAATATTCTCTGCCGCCGTCATCTGGAACAGGTATTCATTCCCGGCACGACGGGTCGGGTCACCACAACATTTTTCCTCGGTACCCAGGATGGAAAACGCCACACCCGCTTCCTTCAAAATCTTGACCATGGCACGGGAAACCTGCTTATTGCGGTCATCAAACGATCCGGAACACCCCACCCAGTAAAGCACATCGTGATTGTCCGAAGACGCCGCAACCGGCACATCCAGACCATCCGCCCAGTCCGCCCGGGTGGAATCTCCCAATCCCCACGGGTTGGAATTGGTTTCCATGTTCTTGAAAAACTGGGTCAATTCCTGCGGAAACCGGGAGTCCATCATCACGTTGCTCTGGCGAACGCCGATAATCTTAGGGATATGCTCATTTTTCACTGGACAGGCCTGCATACAGGCACCACAGGTGGTACAGGTCCAGATCTCATCGTCTTCATAGATCCCATCCATCAGCATGGGCAATTCATAGTCCGGGTCCTTCAGCTTTTTCTTCCCTTCCATCAGCAAACTGTCCCGCATCTTGGTAATGATAGTCTTGGGTGACAACGGCTTCCCACTGATGGCGGCCGGGCAATAATCCGTACAGCGACCGCAATCAATACAGGCAAAGCCATCCAGCAGGTCTTTCCAGGACATGTCAGACAACTGGCCAACACCGAACGTTTCCGAATTCTCCATATCCAGTGCTTTCAGGTAAGCAGAGGAGCGTTTGGTCTTGAACATGATGTTCAACGGTCCCATGAACATGTGCTGATACTTGGACCGGGGGACGTACAGGATGAAGCCAAACACGTTGATGATGTGCACCCACCACCAGAACTTGACCAACGCCGGCGAGGTCGGCAGCCACGTTGCAATCCAGTTTCCGACAAACGCTTTGTTCTGCAATTCCGGCTTCAAGCCCAGGTTGGCACCTTCATACAGGAAGAAGGTCACTGTTACCGTCACCAGGAAGAAATAGATCCAGAAAGACTCCCAGTTCTCATAACTGTAATTTGACTTTCGAACCAGCCAGCGTTTGATGGAGAAGTAGGCAACCGCCACCAGCACCATCACACCAAAACTGTCCGCTATCAACGCGTGCATCGGCGTCACATGAATTGCCGGATTGAACCCTTCCAGAATGTGATAGACCGTAATGGTATCGAACGTCAATGAGCCATACAGAATGAACAGATGAATAAACCCGGTGAACGGTCGCTCTGGTTTTATCGAACACAACAACAGGAAGAACGACGCAACCGCATCCGCAATCCGCCCCAACAGCTTGTCCGACCGCTTCTCCCCGATTCCAAGTTTGACCAGCCGGTATCGGAGTACCAGCGGCTGGAAAAAGAAAATGATCGTTAGTACCAGAAGAACCGTGAATACGATGGATTCCACAAACGTCAGCATGCCTTCTCCTTATCCATAAATCTTCTTGATTGGATACCCCAGAACCGGTTTGCAGGTCGCCCCACCCCGGGCTCCCCCCTTCTTCTTTAATGAATGACCGTTCATTCATTATATCGCAGGTTAATTGAAAGTCAATTCATGATACCCAACATCCCCTTCCCTGCTCAAGCTTTACCTTGTTGTACAGCGCAGGAGACGGCAACACGATTGTATATTTCCTATACTTTTATCCCATCCTGTAAATTAATTTTCATTCTTCTGTCTATTTATTTTCTAATTTTTACGAATCTATTTGTGTAATATTTCGTAAATCAAGAAAGCAGCCTTGCAACTTTGGCTGATCGGTCTATATTGTTCTAAAGAGGGAGACCCCAACATGATGGAAAACCCGGGTATTCTGACACTCATCGCCGCAGGGTTTGGTGTATGCTGGTTTATCACCGTCCTGATGCTTCGCGGGCTGCGCCGCACCCAAAAGGACAAGGAACAGCAGGCACGGTCCTTATCCGAACAACTCCGGCAGACAGAAATGCAGTATTCGCGGATGATACATGACCGCCAGGTTCGCAGCACCTTTTACACCGGACTCGTGGATAAGCTCCCGGCACGCATATCCGACCTGATGGCGGGCGGAGACACCAGGGAATTGAGCCGACAGATCGTCGACATTATCGTTGACCTTTTCGAGCCCTCAGAAGCCGCTTTCTTCACCCACATCCCGGCCCAGAAGCAGTTGGTTCTCTCCCATGCGCACGGCATCAGTGCTTCGAAGATCGGTAACCGGTACCAGGTTGGTGCCGGTCGGCCCGGGGTCGTTGCCATGAAAGGCATCACCATGACCACCCGCGATTTTCTGACCGAATCCACCAACATGAAACGCCGGTTGCAGGCCTGTCCACTCCCCGAATGCCAGCATGACATTCTCTCTCCCCTGCTTCATGAAAACCGTGTCATGGGGGTGATCGGCATGAAGAAAATGGGGCACACCTTCACACCGGAAGAGCAGAAGGTATTCCGCATGATCGCCGACCTGGGATCCAATGCCCTGGCGTTCTCCTCCCTGTTGATGCGGTACCAGAAAATGGCGCACCAGGACGGGCTCACCGGACTGGTCTCCAAGAAGCAGTTCCTGATCATGCTGAGCGATATGATGATGAACGCTTCCATCGGCATGCAGCCCCTGTCTGTGTTCATGTTCGACCTGGATCATTTCAAAGCCTATAATGACCGGAACGGACACCTGGAAGGAGACCGGCTGTTGAAAGAACTTGCCACTCTGATCCTGGAGAATGTCCGCGATGAAGATATCGCAGCCCGGTATGGCGGGGAAGAATTTGTCATCGCGTTTCCCCACCTGGACCATAAGCGGGCGGTTCGTGTGGGTGAATTCCTGCGAAAGAAGATTGAACGATACCGATTCCCCCACGCCGAAGGTCAACCCATGGGAATCATCAGCGTCAGCGGCGGCGTCGCAACTTACCCGGAGGACGGCGACACATCCAAAAAACTGCTCACGACAGCAGACAATCGCTTGTACGCGGCCAAGAATGGGGGACGGAACCTGGTCGTTGCCAGTGACCCCTGATCAGAAATACCGGTCAAACGCCTCTTTCAGGGAAGAAACCGGCTCCAGAGTAAACCCGCCTTTGCCCAGGGCTTTCACATCCCCGGTGAGTTTCGGGGGGACAAACGCCCGCTTGAAGCCCATGGCCTTTGCTTCCCGGACCCGTTTTTCCAGTTGCGCCACCGATCGGATTTCACCGGCCAGCCCGATTTCTCCCACAAAAATATCCTCAACGTCCAGGGAACGGTTCAGGAACGAAGAAGCCACGGCGAAGGCAATACCCAGATCCGCCGCCGGTTCCACCACGGACACACCACCGGTGATGTTCACATAGACATCATCCCGTTGAATGGCAAAATCCAACCGTTTTTCCATAATGGCAAGCAACAGGTTCAACCGGTTGGCATCCACGCCGATGGCCATGCGCCGGGGGTTGCCGAATCCACTGTCCGCAGCCAGCGCCTGGACTTCCAGCAGGATGGCCCGGGTCCCTTCAATGGCGGATATCACGGCCGATCCCGCGGCATCGGTGGCTCGTTCGGACAGGAATACCGCTGACGGATTGGGAACGCCCACCAGCCCTTTCCCGGTCATATCAAAAATGCCCACTTCGTTTGTGGAGCCGAACCGGTTCTTCACCGAGCGCACCACCCGCCTGGAATGGAACCGCTCCCCTTCAAAGTACAACACCGTGTCCACAATATGTTCCAGTGTTTTCGGCCCCGCAATGGCGCCTTCCTTGGTGATGTGACCGATGATCACCAGCGGAATGCCGCTGCGCTTGGCCGCATACAGGAACTTTGTCGTCGCTTCCCGGATCTGGG
>CAZDKZ010000114.1:0-4278 GCA_964506215.1 uncultured Holophagae bacterium | reverse complement strand
CCGAATCCGGTCACGGACCGGTCCAGTTCATCCAGCGCATCAATATCCAGTGCCAGGAACAGGGCCGGATAGCGGAACTGATGGCGAAGCGGTGTGAGCCGGGTGTGGGCAACCTCTCCCACGAACAGTCCGTTTTTCATATCTCGATACCGAAGTCCTTCAGCACCAGGCTGGCGGAACGGGCCGCGTCCTCGTGAAATCCGTAACCGAAATAGCTGCCGCAGAACCACGTGTTTCGTTTTCCGTTGAGCCGGGGAAGCCGGTCCTGGGTCCCCATGGATGCCAGGGTGAAGGTTGGATGGGTATAGTCCACCTGGTACACGATGGCCTCATCACGGATCGGGGCTTTCCGGTTCAGGGACACCAGGTATCGCCGACTTGTGTTCAACCCCTGGAGGCGGTTCATATCGTAGGTGACCGATACGGCTTCCTCGGTACCCGGTTCCCGGCAATAGTTCCAGGAGGCCCGGGCCCGTTTGTTCTCCGGCAGTACACGTTCGTCCCAGTGGAGGATGGTCCGGTTCACCGAATATTCCCAGGGGGCCAGCAGCGACGCTTCGTCTTCGGACGGGTCAGCCAGCAGCTTGCGGGTGATGTCCGCATGGGTGGCGATGACCACGGCGTCATGATTCACGGTTTCACCGCCCGGCAGTGTCAGTTCAACGCCCGATGGGGTCCGCCTGACCTGCTGGACCGGCGTGTCGGTGTGAGCGGTTCCCGCGAAGTCGGCCATCATCCGTTTCACATAGGCGTAACTGCCGCCCACAACGGTGCGCCACTGGGGCCGGTCACCAACGGACAGCAGTCCATGGTTCCGCAGGAAATAGAGGAAGGACCGGGCCGGAAAAGCCATCATCTGATCACAGGGTGTGGACCAGATGGCCGCCCCCATGGGCAGCAGGTGATGGTGTACAAACAGGTCACCATAGCCACCGGCTGTCAGATATTCGCCCAGGCTTCTGTCTCCCACGGCATCGTTGGTGAGATCATGGTTGGCATTCCGGTAAAACCGGAGGATATCCCGGATCATGGCGTAATAGGACGGACGCAACAGGTTTTTTCGCTGGGCAAACAGGGTATTCAGGCTGGTACCCGCGTATGCCAGTCCGGTTTCTTCGCACCGATAACCGAATGACATGTCAGCATCGCGCAATGCTACGCCCAGGTCTTCGAACACGCCTGTCAACACCGGATAATTGCGATGATTCATGACGATGAATCCGGTATCCACCGGCGTGCCCGCGTCCGGTCCATCCGGAATCTCGATGGTGTTGGTATGGCCGCCCAGGTATCCGTTTCGTTCATAAATTGTGACCCGGTGGTGCCTGGACAGATAGTATGCGGCAGTCAATCCGGCCACCCCGGCCCCCACGACGGCAATATTCTGAGCCGTTCCTCCTGGTTTTTCAGACATCTTTTCTTCCTTCCCTGTGGATGATATTGTCGTGTTTGTCAGTAAAATCAATCGGTTGGCTTTTGCCACGCCCATTGAAAGTGCCCGGTTACAACAATAGTTAACCAAAAAAGTAAACTTATGCAAAGAGTCGTTATAGAATTATACCGTAACTCATGGTGGTTTGCGTAAGCATCAGGGTTGGAGGTGTGCGTGAAAAAAACAATGATATTTGTGGCCCTATTGACAGGAATGATGATTGCAATGATCATCCTGGCGGTCTGGCAAGGTGACTTCCGAGCGGAAGGACGGCTGTTGCTGGCGCTCCCGTGGGGGAAGGTGACATTGGTGGATCTGTACATGGGATTTCTGCTGTTCGGTGGATGGATCTGGTACAGGGAGAATCATCCGGTGACATCGTCGATCTGGCTGGTGCTGCTGCTGATGCTGGGCAACGTGGCGGCCGGTGTCTATGTCTTGATTGCCCTGAAACGGTCCGGTGGAGACTGGCCGGTTTTCTGGATGGGGAAGCGGTATGGCAATGAATAAATTTTTCGCCTGGCTGGATAATCTGCTGGATGCCACCGTGCTGTTCAGTTTCAGCAACCTGGGATATTTCCTCCGCAGACCGTTCTGGCGTCGCCTGGCGATGGATTCAGTGGACGGCAAATCTGTTGTGATCACCGGCGGCAGCGGCGGTATCGGGTTTTACACCGCACTGCGACTGGCCGAAGCGGGTGCCCGCGTGATCATCATATCCAGTAACTGGGAGCGTTCCCGGGATGCGGTTGAGAGGATCCGATCACGGACGAACAATCCAGCGGTGCATGGCATCGTCGCGGATATGGGGGATCCGGCCCAGGTGGACCGGGCGATCGAAGAAACCCTGCAGCAATTCCCCGTTATCGACCGGTTGATTCTCAATGCCGGGATTCTGCCTGCCACCAGGCAATCTGCTCCCGGTGGGGTGGAGCGCACGGTGGCGGTGAACCTGATGGGTCCCCACCGATACCTGGCCGGTGTCATGGACAGGCTGGAACAGTCTAACGATCCCCGGGTGATGCTGGTGTCCTCCGGTGGCATGTATGGTGTGGGCATGGACATGGATGCCATGCTGAATCCGCCCGAGCCGTTTGACGGGGTTCGGGCATATGCCTATACCAAGCGGGCCCAGGTGATGCTGACGCAGCTCTACGCCAGGCGCCTGACAACCGACGTGCGGTTTGCATCCCTGCACCCGGGCTGGGTGAGGACACCGGGGCTGAAAACATCGCTTCCCGGTTTTTACCGGTGGATGTACCTGTTTCTGCGAACCCTGCACCAGGGATCGGATACCCTGTTGTGGCTGTGCACAATCGACCGGGAGAGATTTGACAACGGGGCGTTCTGGTTTGACCGCAGACAGCGGGGAACGGTTCGACTGAAATCCACCCGTCCAACCGAAACGCAGGAGGAACAGCTATGGCAGGCCGTTTCCAGAAGTTTATGACCAGGGAAAACGGGTTCCGGGTGCTCAATTATGCCGGTTTCAATACCGGTTGGCTCGCCACGGTGTGGGGGGCGGGGAATGGATTTCCCTGGTTGGGCCCGGTTTTTGCGATGGTGTACGTACCCCTTCACCTGTATCTCTGCCCCAATCGGTGGGGTGAGTGGCGGCTGCTGGTTCGCCTTGCGATACTGGGCACCCTGCTGGAAACCGGTTTCCGGCTCAGTGGCCTTGTGGTCTATCACGGGGTGCTGGATGGTAATCCGGTTGCGCCCCTGTACATTGTGACCCTGTGGCTCATGTATGCCTCCACCTTGAATTATTCCATGGGCTGGATGCGGCGGTCTGTGGGGCTGGCCGTTGTTGCGGGGCTCGTGTTTGGTCCGCTCAGTTACCTGGCGGCTGTCAAGCTGGGTGCGGTGACATTGCCCCACGGGATGATCTCATTTGTATTGCTGGCATTGGCCTGGGGTCCTGCCAACGCCGGTTCGGTGGCGCTGGCCATACGGTTTGACAAATGAACTGCGGTACAATGGTACCGGAGGATCCCCATGCGATTCGTGCTTTACAACATCCGCTATGGCACCGGTTCCGGCGGCCGGTTTCACCTGCCGGTGCCCTATTCCGGCTATGTGAAGGGAACCAGCCGGAACTTTGAGCGGATCACCGCGTTCATCCGGGAGCAGCAACCGGATGTGACCGGCCTGGTGGAGGTCGACCTGGGGACCTACCGGTCCCGGTGGCGGAACCAGGCGGAACGGTTGGCCGATGCCCTGGGGCACGCCCATGTCTACCAGTCCAAGTATTGCGGTGATTGCTTCATGAAACGGGTCCCGATCCTGAATCGGCAGGGAAACGCCATCCTGACGGCAGACAGTATTCATGCCATGCGATTCCACCATTTTGAACGGGGCATCAAGCGATTGGTGATCGAGCTGGAACTGGAACGGGTTGTTGTGCTGCTGGTTCACCTGTCCATCAAGTTCCGGCACCGCCATGACCAGTTGCGGAACCTGCTGACCATGATCCGGACCATTAAAAAGCCCCTGGTGGTGGCCGGTGATTTCAATCCCCTGTGGGGCGAAGACGAACTGGAATTGTTCCTCCAGGCATCCGGCCTGGAGAATGCAAATCGGAATGGGATCCCTACCTGGCCCAGCCGGTCTCCCGAGCGCCAGTTGGACTTCATCCTCCACAGTGAGGGCATGGAAGTCACCCGGTTTGATGTGCCGGACGTCCGGTTTTCGGACCACCGGCCGCTGGTTGCCGAGTTCACGGTGAATGGCAGATCTGCCGCGAAGGACGTAACATGAGGAGGGGTCGGGGATTCCAGTTGGCCTGCCGGTGGTGCTTCGTGCTGCTGCTGACCCTGTCAGCGGGCTGCCGGGGACAGGCCCAG
>CAZDKZ010000113.1:0-4338 GCA_964506215.1 uncultured Holophagae bacterium | reverse complement strand
ACCGTTGAATCAATGCTGGATTTCATGAGAGCGAGAGGAAAAGCACCCGCGATCATCTCCTATGAAGGGCACGTGCTCCAATATGAACAACTGGCTGTTCATATTGAACGCACCCGGACCTGGCTGAACCGGATGGGGATCGGACCCAACAAACGGGTCGCCATCGTCATGCCCAACGGGCCGGAAATGGCGGTGAGCTTCCTGTCGGTTATGGCATCCGCCACCGCCGCCCCCCTGAATTTCAACTATCCGGAAACGGAATATCGCTTTTACCTGGACGACCTGAACGCAGATGCCTTGATCGTTCCGGCAGACTTTGAAACCCCGGCAGTGAAGGTGGCCGAAGAGCTGAGCGTGCCTGTTTTCCGGCTGATTTCCCATGAGACCGGTAACGGACTTTTCTCGCTGGAAAGTGACATACCAGCCGAAACAGCCACCCATTCGTACACACAGCCGGAAGATATCGGTATGATCCTGCACACATCCGGCACCACCTCCCGGCCGAAAATTGTTCCCCTCCCGTTGCTGAATCTGCTGACTTCGGCACACAATGTGAAGAATTCCCTGCAGCTGAAGGACACGGACAGGTGCCTGAACATGATGCCGCTGTTTCACATTCACGGCATTATCGCCGCGTTGCTGGGTTCCATGGCAGCGGGCGGCAGCATTATCTGTACCAAGGGGTTTGCGGCTGAAACGTTACCCTGCTGGATCAATGACCTGGCCCCCACCTGGTACACGGCGGTCCCCACCATTCATCAGTCCGTCTTTGAAACCGTTTCCAGGAACAAAGAGGCGTTCAACACAAAAAACATCCGGTTGATCCGATCCTCCTCCGCGTCGCTGCCGCCATCCGTGATGAAACAACTTTCAGAATTGTTTGATGCACCCGTAATTGAAGCGTTTGGCATGACAGAAGCCGCACACCAGATTGCCTGCAACCCACTGCCGCCCGCGAAGGCCATTCCCGGCTCGGTGGGTCTGCCCGCCGGTCCCGAAATCTGCATCCTGGGTCCGGATGGGAACATGCTCCCGGTAGGGGAAATCGGGGAGGTCTGCATCAGGGGCCGGAATGTATTCTCGGGATATGAAAACAATGAAACGGCCAACAGGGAGGCCTTTACCAACGGCTGGTTCCGGACGGGGGACCAGGGATATATCGATGAGAATGGCTATCTCTACCTGACCGGCAGACTGAAAGAATTGATCAACCGGGGCGGGCAGAAGATTTCACCCCGTGAAATTGACGAAGTGCTCCTCACCCACCCGCAGATCAAACAGGCGGTGGCGTTCGGGATCCCCCATAAAATGCTGGGGGAAACCATTGGCGCTGCGATTGTGCTGCATCCCGGCGGCCGGGTCAGTGACACCGAATTGCGCACATACCTGGCCGAGCGGCTTTCCCGGTACAAGATTCCCCAGCAGTTTGTTTTTGTTGACGAAGTCCCCAAGGGTCCGACCGGTAAACTGCAGCGAATCGGCCTCCATGAAAAACTCCGCACGCTGATGGAAACAGACTATGTCAGCCCCGACAACCCCATCCAGCATACGATATCCCGGGCATTCGAACAGGTCCTTGATGTTGAGAAGGTGGGTCAACATGCAAACTTCTTCCAGCTGGGCGGCGATTCACTCAGTGCCGCCAACCTCCTCGTGATCATCAATGAAGAGACGGGGGCAACCCTGGACGTGGAGGATGTGTTCATTGCCCCGACGGTTGCCGAGCTCAGCGAGCTGCTGATGGAACACCTGGTTTCCCGGGACTCGTCCGGGGGACTGATGGAAATGATGGACCAGGTTTCCCAACTGTCGGACGAGGAAATCCGGAAACTGCTGGATTCGGCAGAAAGCGAATAATGCAGAACAGGGACAGCCTATGACAAAGCATGCGGATCGGTTCCAGGAAAAGCTGAACAAGTTGAGCCCACTCCAGAGACAGCTGCTGGAAAAAAAGCTGCTGGAAAAACGGAACCGCACCGGGGAAAAACCGGTGAAAAGAACAACCGGCACCATGGAAACCGGGCCCTTCCCCCTTTCATTTTCCCAGGAAGCCATCTGGCTGACCGAGCAGATGTCATGCAATGCGTCCCAGTATCACACCCCCTTTGCGGTCAAAATTGCCGGGCCATTGGATGAAACCGACGTTCGAAGAGCCGTGGTCCATATCATCAACAACAACCCGGCATTCCGTACGGTGTTTGGTGTGGATAAGGACCGCCCGTTCCAGACGATCAACGGGACCAGCGACCTCATATTCACCCGAAAGGAATTGAATGGCAGGAACCTGGACCAGGCCGTTCATGACACCCTGGCGGAAGAGTTGGACCGTCCTTTTGACCTGGAGAAGGGCCCGGTGGTCCGGTTCGCCCTGATTCGTGCAGACGATCGGGAGCATCTGCTGCTGATCAATGCCCATCACCTGGTCATGGACGGCTGGTCAAAATCGGTATTCACAAAACAGCTGTTCCAGTATCTGGAAACCGGAACCGATGGCGATCCGGACGCTACCGATGCCGCATCTCCCTACATCCAGTACCTTTCCGGAATCGCCGAAAACAGAAACAAGGAAAGGGAAACGGAAAACGCATTCTGGCAGGACGCTGTCTCCGGGATCAACCCCGTTTCCATCACCACGGCATCGGTTGGAACGGACAAGAAAGACCACCCCGTCTTTCCCTTTTCGGTTCCGATCCCATCCGCGCTGATAGACTGCGTGAAACGGTACGCGGCCGACCATTCCACCACCCTGTTCATGGTCATGCTGGCGGGTTTTTATACCCTGATATACCGGTACACCGGGGAATCCGCCACAACCGTCGGCACCTATATTTCAAACCGGAGCAAGAAAGCACTGCAATCCGTGATCGGCTGTCTGATGAGCGGATTTCCAATCAGCGTGGAAATGGATGGGAATCAATCATTTGCCACGCTGTGCAAAACTGTGGGAAAACAATTCATGGATGTTTCCGCCAACCGGAATGTTTCGCTGCCTGAACTTGCAGCGGAAGTGAGAAAACGGCACCCCGGTCCAGACAACCCGCTGTTCACCACCATCTTCCATATGCGGAATTTCCCGGACACGGAATTCACCGGGACGGACCTGTCTGTGATCGGTTATGAATTGCCCACCACGTTCGCACGTTCCGACCTGATGTTCGAGGTGAGACCGGATCCCGGCATGGCCACCTACACCCTGCACCTGGATGGGAAAGATGAACGCTATGATCATGCGGTGATTGACCGGATGACAACCCATTATTTCAATATCCTGGCCCATGCCATGGAAAACCCGTCGGTGGCAATCAGGGACATCCCCATGCTGACGGATACGGAACGGGACACCATTCTGCACACATGGAACGATACCGGCACGGACTATCCGTCCATATCCATTCCGGCAGCATTCCGGGAAACAGCCGCCCGGTATCCAGACAAGACCGCGATCATTTTCAACCAGAAAACCATGACCTACCGGGAACTGGACAGGCAATCCGACATCCTGGCCGCACGGTTGATCGAACAGGGGGTACAGCCGGGAGAACCGGTCTGCACCATGCTGCCCCGTTCCGATCTGTCCATCGTCAGCTTCCTGGGCATTTTGAAAGCCGGCGGTGCGTACGCCCCCATTGATCCGGACTATCCGGTAGAACGGATCCGCATGATCCTGGATACCACCGGGGTACGGACCCTGGTTTCCACCGAAGCACACCTGGACACGGGCCAATTGAAATCCGACAGCATCACGGCAGTATTGGCCGATGAGGTGCTGATCGCAACGGAAAGCCCGGACCCGGCCTGTTGCTTTCCGGACATCTCCCCGGAATCCACCGCTTACCTGAATTTCACCTCGGGCTCCGGCGGCGCGCCCAAGACCGTGGTTGTGCCGCACAAAGGCGTGCTCCGCCTGGTCAGGAACACCAACTATATGGATTTCACCGATGACCTGGTCTTCCTGCATGCCTCTTCCGTCAGTTTTGATGCCGCAACATTTGAAATATGGGGCGGGCTGCTCAATGGCAGCACTGTCGCGGTATATGCGGAACAGTTGCACTCCTTTGAAGACCTGTCTGATTTCATCCTCCAGACAAACGTATCGGTCATTTTCTTCACCACTGCATTGTTCAACCGGATGGCCGAAGCTTGTCCCCCGTTCATGACAAACCTGAAATACCTGTTGCAGGGGGGAGAAATCGCATCCGCGGAAGGTCTGTTGCGAGCCAGGAAGTCTTTTCCGGGCATGCTTTACAACATGTACGGGCCCACCGAAAACACCACCTATACCACCTGGTACCCGGTGGAAAGCACGGACAGCTATCCCCATTCCGTCCCCATCGGCAA
>CAZDKZ010000112.1:0-4482 GCA_964506215.1 uncultured Holophagae bacterium | reverse complement strand
ACACGATCGACTTCGGAAAGCCGTTTGCCCGTCAGGCACCGCGTGCTATCCAGGTGGGCGTGCTGTATCGTTTCTAACAGAAGCGACAGATACAAGACAGCGGAGGGACCTTCGGGTCCCTCTTTTTTTATGCCCGATGGTTGTTCCTGGGAAACAGTAGGAGAAAACTGCGATACGGGAAACAAAGTACAGGCAGGTGTTCAGAAAACAAACGGGTAACGTATACATTTTATTGGAGAAGTGTATACGATCCTGCTGTCTCTGCGCGATGGAATGGTCATGAAGTTGCCAGGGTGTCATGAGGTCTTCTAACGCCAATAAAATAAACAGGTTGGCGATGGATTGATGGTGCGTCTAAATCGTCATACCGGTTGAATATCACTCCACGTGACCATGACTTTGGATGACTGTCGGGAAGGCGGGCCGGGCACTATACTGATTGTGCATTCGAACAAACTTTCTTCATTCTTTTGGACCCCTCTTTGAACCGGAGGGGTCGCTTTTTGTCTGATCAGGGTGTTCTCCGGGCGGGGGAAAGCAGGGTCAGTTGACGGTTGTTATCGTTGTTGGATGGCGCTTTCAACCAGCCCACCTGGTAAGGGTCCTTCATGCCATCTCTCCATGCCCAGATCTGTCCGGATGCATGAATGGTAACGACCCACATGGGCTCGGGTACAGGCAGGTTTTGCTGCATGCAACGGAGCGACATGGCGCCGTGAGCACTGCGTGCTGCTTTTCGGTCATTCCAGGACGGCCAGGGAACAGAACGCTCCGGATGCACGTGAATACAAACCCGTGTCCGGTTGACGATTCTCAGTGCGGTATAGTTGCCGGTTCCCTTGGAGCTGCCCAATGCCGTCCAGGATGGATGACGGGTCCAGTCCAGGTCGATCCGGGCGCAATGCTCCCAATGATGCAGGGTCGCCAGGGATCCCCGGTGATGGCAGAGCATATCGGCCAGTCGCCCGCGGAACTGGTACAGCAGATGTTCCAATTCATGCCGTGTGGTCGTTTCTTTCAGCAGGGAGTTTTCCGTTATTGAGACTTTGCCTATGTTCTGAACGGGTATGTCACGGTCCGGCTGGTTCTCGTGCAGTTTTCTGGCTGTTGCATTCAGGCAGACCAGGATGATCATCAAGCAGACTATGTTGTATCGCATACTTACCTCCACATGGGTTAGTACGACCCAAGTAGAAGATAAATATAGAGATCTTTTTGACTAAGGTGTGACAAATGTGCTGTCGGGCACTGTTTCGAAGAACACCCGGATGACGGGGGTTCATGGCAGATATTGAAACAGGTGGGGGCTGTTTAACTGGTCTGTGGGCGGGTTTTCGTATCGGAATACGCATACCGGGAACGGGATTCAGATATCAGATTGGCTCAGCACATCCGGTGGCATGCTGCCAGCCGTTCACGGATCGTTTCCAGCTCGCTGAGACGGGATTCCGGATCCGGTTCAATCATGTGCATGATCAGCGCGTCCAGGATTTCCGGAATGTTGCTGGCGTGTTGGCTGGCTGGTGTGGGACGGTTGTATATGAGTCTGCTGATGACGTGATAGGGGCTTTCATCCCGGAAATCGTAGGGATGGGTGCCGGTGACCATTTCATACAGAATCACCCCGATGGCATACAGGTCGGTACTGCCGTCCGTATCCGGTTTGCCCAGGAAGGACTCCGGGGGCAGGTAGAGGGGCGTTCCGGCGGTCACGTCCAATTGCGTGATGGCCGGTTCATCCACCAGCTTGGAAATACCGAAGTCCAGCAGTACAACGTTGGCCGACAGGGGCTCAGGCAATGCCGGTTCGTCCGATCCGTTGCCCGACGTGTTCCGGATCATGATATTATCCGGCTTCAGGTCACGGTGGGTGATTCCCAGGCTATGGAGATGCCCGATGGTGTCCACCAGGGTGCTGGCAATTTCGATTGCCGCGGGCAGCTGGAAGGCCCCCCGTTCTATCCAATGCCGCAGGGTATGGCCCGCGATCCGTTCCATGGCAATGAACAAATTATCTCCGGATTGTCCCCGCTGGTACGTCCGGACCACGTTCGTATGGACACTTTTCTCGACCAGCTCTCCTTCCCGGACGAACCGTTGGACCGCGTCCGGGGTGAGATCATGGATGTCGATAACCTTCAGTGCCACGTCGGGTCCGAAATGTTTGTGGGAAGCATGGTAGATTGTTGCCGGACCGCTCTTTCCGATGACAGATACCAACCGGTAGTCACCCACGAAATTCCGATGCCGGTAGTCCTTCAGGTATTTCCTGAGCCGGTCCAGCAGGCGGGCCACAAGCACCCCGAAGAGCAGGATGGAGAGCAGTGCCAGGAATCTGAACCAGTTGGTTTGCCAGAAGTGGGGCAGAATGGTGAACGACGCGGATACGGGTTCGGACCATCCGCCGCCTCGCAGGTTCAGTGCCTTCAACTGAAACGTATAGGTACCGGGCGGCAGGTTCCAGAAAGTGGTGCTTCGCTCGGTGGTAGATGTCCAGTCGGTTACACCTTGCAGTTGATATTTGAGCTGGACCATTTCCGGGGCGGAAAATGAAATCGCGGTAAAGCGCACGTGAACATTCTGGGTATCGGACGCCAGCTGAATACCCTCGAATACAGGGTGCGATTGGATGATTCCGGTCTTGCTGTTTCGTGCGGAAATGGACAACAGTTTGGGTCTGGGTGGCCGCAGCGCGGGGCGTTTCAGCGTTTCTCCGGTGATTTTCACAATGCCTTTCCGTGTTCCCACAAGCACCGTGTCTTCATCTGTCTGGTGCACACTGTTGATCATATCCATGTCTGTTGAGGGCAGGTCATCGGGTTTGGCCAGCAGCTGGTGGGACAAGGTTTCGGGGTCCAGTATGACAATGCCCTTGTTGCAACCGGCGATAAGACGTCCGTGAAAAGGTATGACGAACCAGTAAGAATTTGAGGGTAAACCATCATTTCTGGTGTAGTGGTGCCAGGTTTCCCCGGTTCGTTTGAAAATTCCGGAGCCAAACGTGGCAATCCACAAATCACCATTGGTATCAAACCGTAATCCATTGATCGTAGTCTCGAACGGAATGGGCGTCTGGACAACTTCTATTCGAAGGGGATCGTTTTGTACTTTGACCAGAGTTCCGTCCCAGGCACCGAACCACGGATTTCCGTCAGGTCCCAGGGTGGCGCACATGGCATAGGCATTTTGGTCACGGACCGGAAACGTCATGGACTGCCATTCGCTGTCCGCCCACACCAGAACGCGGCTGTCACTGGTGGTGGCCCATATCCGTTGATGTTTGTCTGCAATCATTGTCAGCAATGCGATCGGGTCCTCAGGTCTTTCCCGATGTACGGGGGAGTCCAGGCTATCTTCGAGTCGCAGCAATCCCCGGTTTGTGGCAACCCAATAGTCAGAATCCCATGATTTCAAAATGGAATTGGCCGTGGTCAGTGGAAATCCCGGGAGGCGGATGGTTTCCCTGATTTCGCCGTTCTGTGACAGGACCTGGAGCCCCTGTCGGGTGGACAGAACCAGTTCCCCATTGGCATCCGCGTATGGAAAATTCACCATGTTGGATGAAATCTCGATCGGAAATTCCAGTATGGACAGGGAGGAACGGGTGAGGCGGAAGACCCCCGATGGCCAGCCGCTGATCCAGATATTGGATTCCCGATCGATGTCCAGGCGGATGATCCGGGAACAGTCTGCCGGGATCAATGAACTGATATTGGTCCATTTGCCGTTCCGGTACAGCATCAGTAACTTGAAGGTGCTGAAGGCAAGCATGTCATTGGTTCCGGGAATATTTTGCAATCGCCAGGTACTGTGCGGAAATACAAGTTCTGGCAGATCCATCTTTTCCCAGCTGCCGCCTTGTTGACGAAAGACCCCATCGGTCCGCGAAATCCAGACGTTGTCTGACTGGTCCGAGGAGAAGGCGCCAATCGGTGCAGACGTAGGCGTGGCAACATCAATCTGTGTCCAGTGGCCGTCGTCTTTTCGCCAGAGTGAATGTTGGCCAAAAGCGTAGATACGGTTATGGGAATTTCGGATGATTTGAACGGGTTCGGTAAACGGCAGGTCGTTGTGCAGGTTGGCGTCCACGAAAACCCCGTTACGCAGTTCCAGGATCGGGGTAGTACCGGAAATCCAGAAGTACCCGTCGTCGGTGATGAAAGGGTAGAGTGGTTGGTCCGCCGCCTGGATGATGTTGTCATTCACTTTGCCCAACACCTGGATGTTCTTCTCGTGAACTTCAAGCAGGTTGCCGTTGTGGGTAAAAACATATGCGTGGCCGTCACTGGAGTCCACAAACCGGAACGGTTGTCCCTGCAGAGGGGGGACATCCCAGTTGCGGGTGACCGATCCGTCAAACCGGATAATCTGCTGTCCGCACAGGAACCAGAGAAAGCCGTCACGGGAACTGTTCACCAACGATGTTTCATCCTTGATCAGTTCTTGTGGGATGGGTACCAGGTGATATCCGGGCTGTCGCCA
>CAZDKZ010000111.1:0-4852 GCA_964506215.1 uncultured Holophagae bacterium | reverse complement strand
AAGTGCATCGCCTGCCATGGCAAAGATGGCAGTAAGATTGCCCTGAAGGTGGGCGTTCCCATCAAGGGTCAGTCCGAAGAAGAACTGTACACCAAGATGAAAGGCTACCAGGACGATACCTATGGCGGCGAGAAAAAAGCCATCATGAAACGCAATGTTGTCAAGCTCTCGGATGAAGATCTGAAGGCACTGGCAGCCTACATCGCCACTTTTTAAGGACACACACCATGAAGCGCGTATTGGTTTTCGCGCTGCTGACACTGTTTGCTTCCATGGCCGGTATCGCACAGGATACCGGCCATGCGCATCCAGCAGACCAGACACAGCAGCAGAAAGAGGAAGCGGACAAGCCGGCCGGCGGTTGCTGTGCTGAGAACGCAGGGGAAGAAACCGCCAAAACCCAGATGGACCACAGTCAGCACCAGATGCAGGACGGTGAAGACGCACACCAGCATGTCCACAAGGAAATGACCGAAGAAGAAAAGAAAGAAATCGGCGTGGATGAGAAGCTGGACCGGTTCATTCCCATGGATCTGACCTTCCGGATGGAAGATGGTTCCGAAGCCAAGCTGCGGGATATTATCAAGGTCCCCACCATCATCGTACCGGTCTATTTCAGTTGCCCGAACGTCTGCCACATGCACCAGAGTGCGGTGGCCAACGTGTTGCCCCGGGTCAAAATGGAACCGGGTACCGAATACCAGGTGTTGTCCATCAGTTTCGATGAAACCGACAACCCGGAAAAAGCCATGCAGGAAAAAAACAACTATATGGCAGCGATGGACCACCAGTATCCGGAAACAGCCTGGAACTTTCTCACATCCGATATTGAAACAGTGGAAACCATCATGGATGCCATCGGCTACCGGTATAAACGGGAAGGCCGGGATTTCATCCATCCGGTCGTACTGGTCACGGTCACCCCGGAAGGCAAGATCAGCCGCTACATTTACGGCAATACCTTTCTGCCGTTTGACCTGACCCTGGCCCTGACCGAAGCCTCTGCCGGACGCAGTGGCCTGTCGGTCAAACGCATCGTTTCCTATTGCTTCAGTTATGACCCGGAAGGCAAGCAGTATGTCTTCAATATCACGAAGGTGGCCGGCACTGTTATTCTGATTTTTGCCGTATTCATTTTCCTGATGCTGACCTTCGGGGGCCGTAAAAAGAAACGGAAATCATAGAGCGAGGTGACCATGTCTAACGCGGTTGCGGAACCTGTCAGTTTTCTGCAGGACAAATCCAACGGGTCCGGGATCCTTTCCTGGATATTCTCCACCGATCATAAGCGGATCGGACTCCTGTATCTCTGGACCATCCTGGCCATGTTCGGGGCCGGGGTCCTGCTGGGCATCCTGATCCGGCTGGAGTTGATCGCACCGGGTGCCACCATCATGGGCGCCCAGCGATACAACGAGGTGTTCACCCTCCACGGGGTGATCATGATTTTCATGGTGGTCATTCCCAGTATCCCCGCGGCATTCGGGAATATCTTCCTCCCCATCATGATCGGGGCGGATGACGTGGCCTTTCCCAGGCTGAACCTGTTGTCCTGGTGGCTGTTCATCATCGGCATCGTCCTGGCACTGGTGGCCATTTTCACCGGCACCAATCTGCCGGACACCGGTTGGACCTTCTATGTCCCGTTCAGTGAATTCACCACGTCCAACATTACACTGGCAGCCGTGGCTGTCTTCATCATGGGATTCTCCTCCATCCTGACCGGTCTGAACTTCGTCACCACCATTCACCGGCTGCGGATGGACGGCATGACCTGGACCAAGCTGCCCCTTTTCGTGTGGGCATTGTATGCCACCGGCTGGATCCAGATCATCGCCACACCGGTTCTGGGCATCACGGTACTGCTGATTATCGTGGAACGGGTTGTGGGCGTGGGCCTCTTTGACCCGGCCAAGGGCGGCGATCCGCTCATGTACCAGCACCTGTTCTGGATTTATTCCCACCCGGCGGTGTACATCATGGTATTGCCCGCCATGGGTGTGGTCACCGAGATCATTCCGGTGTTCGCACGGAAGCATATCTTCGGATACAAAGCCATTGCCGTTTCCTCGCTGATGATCGCGTTTGCCGGTTCGCTGGTGTGGGCACATCATATGTTCACCAGCGGTATCAGTGACACAGCGGTAATGATCTTCTCGTTTCTGACATTTATTGTCGCCATCCCGTCCGCCATCAAGGTGTTCAACTGGGTAGCCACGTTGTACAAGGGCTCCATCCAGGTGGAAGCGCCGCTGCTGTTTGCCCTGGGGTTCATTTTTGAATTCTCCATCGGCGGTCTGACCGGTCTGGTACTGGGTTCCGCCGGTACCGATGTTCATGTCCATGACACCTACTTCGTGGTCGGCCATTTCCACTACACCATTTTCGGCGGAACCATGATGGGCATGTTCGCGGCCATGCATTACTGGTGGCCCAAGATGTTCGGACGGATGTATGACCGGGGCAAGGCGTTTGTTTCCTGGGCCATCATATTTGTCGGTTTCAACGCCCTCTATTTCCCCATGCTGGTAATCGGCATTCAGGGCATGCCCCGTCGATACCATGACTATCTGCCCCAGTATCACACCGGTCATGTCATCTCCACAGTGGGATCCTGGATCCTGGTCGCGGGGATGCTGCTGATGTTCTACAACCTGTTCAAGGCCATGAAAAAAGGCAAACCGGTGGGAATGAACCCCTGGGGCGGTGCCACGCTGGAATGGGCAACGCCTTCACCGCCACCGACATTGAACTTCGTGGGCGAACCGGTCCTGGAACGGGGTCCCTACGACTACAAGGGAGTGGTGGCCGATGAGTGAACATCATAAGGATTATCACGGCGCCAAGATCGGCATGTGGCTGTTTCTGTTCACCGAGGTATTGCTCTTTGGCGGACTGTTCCTGCTCTATGCCGTTTATCTGTCCCGGTTCCCGGATGCATTCCACAAAGCCGGACAGGAACTGGACGTTATCCTGGGCACCACCAACACGCTTGTACTGATTTCCTCCTCGTTCACCATGGCCCTGTCCATCTCGGCCCTGCAACGGGGGAAGAAGAAACTGGCCATCGTTCTGGTAGGCATCACCATTCTCTGCGCCCTGGCGTTCATGGGCATCAAGTATGTGGAATGGGGCGCCAAGTTCCACCATGGGATTTATCCCAACGCACCGGAACTGCTGGAACGGCCCCGTGGTGAAATCGTATTCTTCGGACTGTACTATGTGATGACCGGTCTTCACGGCATCCATGTCCTGCTGGGCGTGGGGGTACTGGCGGTTCTCATGTGGTTCATTCACAAGGATCGGGTTACCCGGGACGACTTTGTCATGCTGGAAAACGCGGGATTATACTGGCACCTGGTGGACCTGGTGTGGATTTACTTGTTCCCGCTGTTCTATCTCATCGTATAGGAGGCCAAGATGACGGAACATCACGAACATCATGTCATGTCTACCGCCACCCTGGCCACGATCTGGGTCGGTCTGCTGATTCTCACCGCAGTCACCGTGGGCGTTTCCCGGGTAGACCTGGGATTCCTCAACATCACCGTTGCCCTGACCATCGCATCCTGCAAGGCGACGCTGGTGGTTTTCTGGTTCATGCATCTTCGTTATGAGAATGCATTGTTGAAACTGATGGTCCTGATCACCTTCGTGGTGCTGGCCATTTTCATCGGCTTCACGTTCTTTGACGTGGCCTACCGGTGAGGTGAACCATGTACGGACAAACCAATATTGATGCGGTCGGCAAGGTGGACCAGGCATTCATCCTGATCCTGGGATTTGCCATTGTCACCCTGCTGATGATTACCGCGGCCATGGTCTACTTCATTTTCAAGTACAACCGGAAGCGCCACCCGGAAGCGGCGGATATCGAAGGCAGCGTACTGCTGGAAACCATCTGGACCGTGATTCCCACCATTATCGTCATGCTCATGTTCTGGTTCGGCTGGTCCGGGTTCAAGGCCCTGCGTACCGTACCCGATGATGCCATGGAAGTGACCGTCAAGGCACGGATGTGGTCCTGGGTGTTTGAATATCCGGACGGTGTCATCTCCAACCAGCTGTATGTACCGGTGAACGAGGCGGTGAAGCTGAACATCACGTCCGAGGATGTAATTCATTCCCTGTATGTACCGGCATTCCGGATCAAGATGGACTGCGTACCGGGGCTCAACACCTATGCCTGGTTCCGGGCTGACCGGACCGGCGAATATGACATTCTCTGTGCCGAGTATTGCGGACTGCGCCATGCCTACATGCTGTCAAAAGTTCATGTGCTGGAACCGGCAGATTTTCAGAAATGGCTGGCGGATAAGCAATCCCCGGCGGATACCGGCCCTACCGGACAGGCATTGTACCAGCAGTTCGGCTGTGCCGACTGTCATGCCATGGACGGCAGCGAAGATATCGCCCCGGCACTGAACGACATCAAGGGCAAAACGCAGGTTATCCTGGTGGACGGGGTGGAACAGACCATCACCATTGACCGGGAATACCTGAGACGGGCCATCCTGAACCCGGAAGCAGACCTGGTCAAGGGGTTCGATCCGCTGATGCCGCCTTTTGAAGGGGAAATTGAACCGGAACAGTTGGAGTTGATGATCGACTTCCTGCTGGGCGAAGCACCGGTTGTGGCCGATACCGGTCCCAGCGGGCGGCAGGTGATGGAAGAACAGGGCTGCCTGGGATGCCATTCCTCGGATGGTTCCATTATCATCGGTCCTTCGTTCAAGGGTCTGATGACCCGGAAGGTGGTGGTACTGGTGGACGGCAAGGAAATGACCCTGCCGGTTGACGAGGCCTATATCCGAAAATCCCTGGTGGAACCCAACTCGGAAATTACCAAGGG
>CAZDKZ010000110.1:0-5129 GCA_964506215.1 uncultured Holophagae bacterium | reverse complement strand
AAATGGCGGAAGCGTGTGGGAATCGAACCCACCGACCTGTACCACCGCACAGGCCCACCGGTTTTGAAGACCGGGGGAGACACCAGCCCCCATTCGCTTCCACGCTTCTGGCATTATAAAGTGCACAAACGGTCTTGGCAACTGTCGCAACGACCGGGCGAACGGAAATGCGCGGTGTTTCAGAAGGTGCTTCCGGAAGGAATAGAAATCGTTATCATGTATCCATTGCCAGCGGGACAGGAATTCAGCTATAGTATTGAAAACGGGATGTGAGTTGGAGGATTTCATGCAGGTTGTTCGCGCTTTATATTATGTGCTGGCTGCGGCGGGAGCGTACTATTTTGTCAACATCTGGTTTGCGGTTGCGTTGACGGTAATCGTCGGCGGTATTGACAATTATTTATGGAGAATTGAACGGGATCGGATCATGCCGCACCTGATGGCGTTGGCCGGTTGGCTCTTCGTGGCGCTGGTATTGGCGTTGAGCGGCGTTGTTACCGGTATGGCTGTGCCGATCGTGTTGTGTTCGGCGGTATTTCTCGGCTTGATTTCGGCAAGAAAAATGCATTGTCCGTGGGCCGCGGGAACACCGGGAACGGGCCCTGCGACAGAAACGGCATGCACCAAGATTCTGGATGCTTCCATCCTTATGGATGGCCGGATTGTGGACATTCTGGATATTGGTTTCCTGGATGGGACGCTGGTGGTGCCCCGGTTCGTGGTTGCGCAGATCCACAACGTCCATGAGACGGGAAATGAACTGAAGAAGCAACGGGCCAAGCATGCCCTGGATCTGATCCGTAAACTGCAGAACATGAAGAATGTACAATTCCGGGTATGTGAAATTGACTTTCCCCATGAAAAAGACATTGATCATCGGATCATCGCACTGGCGTTGAAACTGAAGGCCAAGATCGTGACCAACGATTATACGCTGAACCGCGTGGCATCGCTGCAGGAAATTAACGTGTTGAATATCAATGAATTGGCGAACTCCTTGAAGCCGGTGGTGCTGCCCGGTGAAACGATCCAGGTGCAGCTATTGAAGAAGGGCAAGGATGATGACCAGGCGATCGGTTACCTGGATGATGGAACCATGGTGGTGATCGACGGGGGTGAACCGTATATCGGCAGCCGTGTGGATGCGGCCATTACCTCGGTACTCCAGAACCCTGCCGGTAAGATGATCTTCGGACTGGTCGAGCACGCGGTTGGAGATCAGACTGCCCATGAATAAAACCCGCATGTTCCTTATTCTGTTTATACTATTAATGGCCTGCAGTGGGGTTGTGTCTGCACAGACTACGGTCGTTTTCCCCTTTGATCGTTCGGATGAAAGCGCATCCCATGCCTGGATTGGTTATGCAATTGAAATATTTCTGGAGGAAGCGGCAGACGGCGTGCCCATTGAGAACCGGATTGAGGCAATTGATGAAATGGACTTACCCGAAGGTGTGCCGTTGACAACTGCAACCCGGATCCGGATCGCTGAGCAGTTGAATGCAACCAGTCTGATTACGGGTCGGTATGGCATACAGGCGGACCGGCTGACCATTGAATGGAGCCTGTTCCAGCTGGCCGACCGGAAGAGAACAGCGGGGAGTTTCCAGATGAAACTGGATATGCTCCCGGCCGGTTTGGCAATGCCTTTTTCAGCAGCACTGGATGTGCAGATAACGGCTGAAGAAGACAATTCACCGGCACAATTTGAACGATATGTTCGGGCGTACCTGCAGGCTGTGCTTCAGGGTGACTATGAAGGGCTTATGGAAATGGAAGCCGACCCGGTTTACGGGTTGCGAAGCCGCGAACGGCTGGCTGTTTTGTTGTACCGGGACGGTATCTTCGACGAAGCGACGGACCGGTTGCTTTCGCTGGCGGAAACGGATTCCCGGTACCTGCCGCAGGCGGGATGGTCCGCACTCCAGGAACAGCGCTATGAGGAAGCAGCCAGCTGCTTTTTCCGTTCCTTGCAGGACAACCAGGATCCGTTTGTACTGATGAATGTGGCGGGCTGTCTGGCAAGCACGGACAAGATGGCAGAGGCATTGCTGATGCTCCATGCCATCTCACCGGATCAGGCAGGTCCGGATCTGTTGTTCAACCGCGCCGTGCTCCTTGCTGTGGAAGGTCGGTATTCGGCGGCGCTGGATACACTGAAGAACGCAGTTGAGGCACACCGAATAACGGATGATGCAAGACAATTGGCAGCACTGTGTTGCGGGAACCTGACGGCGGATCAATCCCACGCATTGTGCACGGTGTCCGGGGTGGCGGATGTGTCCGTGGAATCTGTCCATGCGATGGACCTGTATCGGTATACAATACCAACGGCCAGTCCGAAGAATCCGGTAGACTTATCCGAACTCAAAGATACCTATTTCAAACTGGCGCAGGATTGCATGGCATCCGAAGATGTATCCGGGGTCGCCCGCAATTTGAAACGGATCCTGGAAATGGACCCGGTACACCGTGCCGCATTGCAGTTGATGTGTTCCTATTGCAAGGATCCGGACAGTTGTGAACTGTTAAAGAAGCTGGCGCAACTGAACGACGGTTCTTGAATACCGATCAGTCGGCTTCTGACATTTGCATCATTTCAATTCGCTTGATTAAGTCTTTCAGATCTTCCCGGGTGCTTTGCGGAGCCAGTTCTCTGGCCATGGCGAAAGCCTCAGGCGAACCATATGCCCGGACGGTATGAAGGGCAGTTTCCAGGGCTTCGTCTGTCCGTTCCGTCTTGCGAAGTGCATCTGCCAGGGGCAGTGAATACTCGGGTGGCAGCGCCAGTTGACCCCGGGATGCCATCATGTTGCGAAACATCTCCAATGATGATACCGCTTCTTCATATTGTTTCAGCCGATATTGAATGATGCCGGTCATACCGAAGAGACGGACATCCGGACGGGTTGGCGGCATGAGGGATTTGCCCAGCTCGGTCAGTTCAAGCGCGTCATCCAGGTTTCCCCGGGCGGCCTCCAGCGCAGCTGCTGATCGGATAACGGGCAGTTCAGGAACAGCCTCGACCAGATGTTCGATCGCATCGTCGGCTTCCGCGAACCGGAGCAGTTCCAGGAATTCCGCTACACGTCCGGCATCCAGGATGTCCAGGTGTTCGGTGATCAGAATCCGGTACAGGCTCAGGGCTTCATCAAAACGCTCGTTGAGGGACAGGTAGAGTGCCTGAAAATAACGGACGGCGGGATTGGATACGTCCATGTCCAGAATCGGGGGACAGTTTTCCATATCCTGCCGGTTCAACGCAATCATGACCTTTTTCAAGTCAGGATCGGCTGTTACGGCATCCTGAATGAACGGGGGATAGTCTTCCAACAGCAGGTCCGCGTAGCCGTCGTCATCTTCCAGCTCAGTCGCAGCGCTCTGTTCTTCGGCATGATAGATTTCCGTGGACCTGTCCAACTGCCGGGCAATCTGTTCCAGAATGGCCTTGGCCGATGATGTTGTTTCCGGGTCTGTTGCATATGTCAGTCCGGTTTCCGCAAAGTCCGCAGCTGCTTCCAGTTCTCCAGCCTCCAGGTGAGCCTGCGCCAGATCCAGGTTCCGGGTACACAGGGATTTTCGGCAGCCGGTTTCCATGGTTCGCAATTCCGGCTTGATTTCTGCCGGACAATCCCGATGATGGAGCAGCTTATCAATGGTCTGAAGGGCCAGGTGCTCGTTTCCCCGGGCCATCTGTTTTGACGCTTTCCGTTTTTGTTTTTCCGCATCTTCCGCTGTGAGCTTTCCAAACAGGCCGAATAGGGACATGGTTGCTCCTTGAATCTGTTTTCTGGTGTAGTATACGTCGTGGAACAGATATTGCAAAACCTTAATCATTGAGAACGAATATACAGGGAGGAACCCATGAAGGCATTGAAATTGCTGGTTTTGGCGTTGTGTTTGATCCTGATCCAGCTGTCCTGTTCTTCGGACAGTTCAGACGTGAATATCATTATTACCGACGATGACCTCGTCGGGGATGTGTCCATTGGTGATGGCCTGGTAGATGCAGACATCAACCGTTTTGGTCAGTGGGTTGCCAGCGGTAACCTGGGTGTGGGTATCGGCAGTGGAAACCGGACGGACTTCAGCCTGTTGAGTGCGCCCATGGGATCGGACATGGCAGACAAGGCGATTGCGCTGAATGATAATGGCAACTTTGTCCTTGCGGTGGAAAGCGGAATTTTCTTTGGGGATCTGAATGGCCAGCTGGTCCAGGTGTATGCGGGGAATAATGGTCAGTTCATCCAGGCTGATATCAATGACAATGATATCTGGCTGGTGGCATCGGAGGACGGGTTGTTCATCGGCAGCGGGACACAGGAAGCCATTTTCCTGGACTATGTGAATAACCTGGGTGAATTTTCTCATTGCGCGATCAACAGTTATGACGAATTTGTTGCGGCGGGTTCCCTTCAGACCTTGTTCGGATACGTGGATACCGAGGGTGTTGTGGAACTGTTCTCCTATGACAGCGTTTCGGTGTTTAACGATTCCGTGTGGACGGACATCAATGAATTCGGCGAATTCATTGTTACCGGTTCGTTGGACACGCTGTTGGGTGTGGCTGATGAAAAGGGTTCCAAAGTCAACCGGGTGGTGCGTTCGGGTGAAAAGAAGGGGGTAAAAGCCAGCGGTACGACGGTTGACATTGAATTGCCGAAAGTTGACAGCGGGGGCACATGGACAGTAAACCATCACTATGAACCGTACTATAAACGTTCCAGCACGCGGTTGAAAGTGAATAAGGCGTTGCCGATTTATCATTGCTGTGCCATTAACGGGTACACGGAGTATGTTGCGGCGGGTGATGATTATCTGTTGGTCAATGATGTGAACTATTCTCCGGTAACCGGATATAACGAAATGGTTCGCGTAGACCTGAATGATGCGGGCTACTGGGTGGCAGCCGGGACCTATGGGCTTTACGCGGACGGAGACTGGCTGCTGGATGCCATGGCTGATGGTGACTGGTTGGCGTTAAAACAGGATGATAGCGGCGACTATGTATATGGGACAAGCGTGGCAATCTATGATTTCAGCATGATAACCGAGAACCTGGTGAACAATGGTCCGGTAGCGGATTTCGGCTATCCGGTTGCAGCGGATATGGAGAATGGGCGTTGGGT
>CAZDKZ010000109.1:0-5343 GCA_964506215.1 uncultured Holophagae bacterium | reverse complement strand
GGGGCTTTCCAGGACAGCATGAAGTAGGTCACCGGTTTATCACCCGCGCACACCAGTGAATGCCGTTTCCCCGCCGGATAGTAAACGAAGTCGCCCGGGACCAGCCTGACCCGATTTTCATCCGCAGACTCCCCGCCGGCATCCGGCAATTGGAGATCCGCTTCCCCGTCCAGTACCAGGAGCAGTTCCTCCTCGGAATGGGCATGGGGCGGATGGGGTGTTCTACCCGGTCGCAACACCGAAACATGGCAGGAAAGATAATGCAGAATACCGGTAGAGCCCTGGTAGAGCGGAAACGGCTGCCAGTTTGCATCCGGTGCCAGGTCCAGGGGGAGATCCAGGTGAACCACCCGGCTTGTCAGCGGATCGGTTACCGATCGCTCCAGCGAATCCTTCACGTTTTGCAAAGCCATTTCCCCCACCCCCGCACCGCTTCTCTTGCAATCTCTTATTTACACATGATTTTAGCATATTCCCATTGGAAAACTTGACCCGGGCATGTCATGGTGCGGTGATTACACATCATCCCTGCCGTGTAATCACCGTCCCCCGTTGTTTCACGGGAAAGCCCCTTTGAAACAAAGTGTTCCACTTGAAATGGCAGGACAAATCCGGTAGGTTAATCCTGTCAAAAAAATACAGACCACGAGGAGCCAGCCATTGAAACAAATCTCCGCTGTAAACGCGGCCCTTCTTGTCCTTTTCCTGTCTGCGTGCAGTTGTCAGCCGCCGGCACCCGTAGATTCCCCTGAAACCAGGATGGTCCGTGCGGCATCGGGCGACCTGTACCGAATGGATTTTGAACAGGCCGAACTCACGGAACTGCGGGTGGACATGCCCACCGAAACCGCCTTTCAATTTCAACAGGATCCGGAGAAGGCAGGTTCCCGTTATGCCAGTTTTACCATTGACCAAGGGCACATGGTCAAGTCCGGCACCCGTTGCGAACTGGTGATTATTTCCGATGAAATGTGCACCATTCCGGAGGCCTATTACAGCTGGTCCCTGCGCATACCCGATGGTTATCCGATGGAAAAGCGCTGGCAATTGTTTGCCCAGTGGCATGATCAACCGGATGAAGAAAACGGTTATACCTGGAAAACCAAGCCACCCACCTTCCCGCCCATCTCGCTGCGGTGTGTCGAACAGAAGGTGTTCCTGCAGATCAATCGGCACAACGAGGACCGCTGGCTGTTGGGGCCCAAAGTCCCCATTGAGCCCGGCAAATGGGTCCATTTTTTCTTCCACATCAAGTGGTCCATGGAAGATGACGGATTCGTCGAAGCCTGGATGGATGATACCCCCCTGACCCCGTTCAACGGCAAGGACTACAGAGTTTATGTACCAACCATCTACAATACGACAGGCAACTATCTGAAACTGGGCAACTATCGTCACAACGCCATCGAAGGAGTATCCACTGTTCATATTGATGACATCGCGGTGGGCACCCGTGTCGTAGAAAGACCATTGAGTCGACTGGCAGCAAAGAATCCTCACGAGAGACCGGACACATCGTCTGGCATAACATCCGAACACAACATTCTCCTGGCCCGCAAACCGTTTTCGGTAGAACTGGCCAAGTGGCCCCTGAACCGGGCGGGTGCCGTATCGCTGACCTACGATGGTGCACCGGCCAAGCCAAACGAATACAAGGTCCGGGAAATCCTGGAAGCCAACGGGCTGAAAATGGAATATGAAATGGTGACAGCCGTCATCCAGTCCTACAAGAAGGACTTTGAACTGATCAAGGAAAAGCTGATTCCCAGGGGATACCAGTTCTTCGGGCATGGCCATGAGCACATCAACCATGATGAAGCCGGCTACGATAAGGCCCTGGAATCCTTCACCACCTGCTACAACGAAATGATCAAAATGGGCCTGAAACCGGTGGCCTATGCCTATCCCTACGGCTTTGGGCTGGAAGCGGACACCCAGCGCGCGCTGAAGGATGCCGGATTCCTGTCCGGACGGCTCCACGCTCCCGCAGACGCCAGGCATCCGTTTATTACGCCGGAAGATCAGTTGGAACCGGACAACTGGTTTGCCATACCCTCCCTGGTCATGCAGGATCTGCAATTTGATCACTGCACCAAGTGCTGCAACAACAATGAAGAGTTGCTGGAATACCTGTCCGAAGCAGAAAGACGCCGGGCCTGGCTGATTGTGGGCTACCACGCCCTGGGCGATACCGATACCTACGGCTGGTACACGCTGGATGAATTCCGGAAGGACGCCGAGGCCATTGGCCGATCGGACATGTTCTTCGGCTCCATGAATGACATCACGCTGTACATGTATGAGCGGAACCATGCGTCCCTGGAAATCGAAGCGCTGGAAAACAACCGCTACCGGTTCACCCTGTCGGACGGCCTGGAAAACCAGCGGTTCGATTATCCACTGACCCTGATCATCCACTGGCCCAAAAAACATCACAGTAGATTTTTTGAGTTCAGGCAGAATGGCCGGGTGATCACCAACGGCTGGTGCAGCGCTGGCACAACACAGGTCCAGGTGAGACCGGACGAACAGGAATTCCTGTTGACGCTGAAAGACCCCGAAAGCCTGGTAAAACCGGAAAGCCACATGTAAAACCCCCCGTCTTGCCCTTGCGCGACGGCCTTCGGGTTCCCATATTCTCTTTAACGATCATCAACCATTCGGATTTCTGCGCCGGGACCGCAACCGTCCCGCGTCAATGTGAACAGGGAGGAAGATATGCCGTTGCGTAAGCTCACCGGGGCCATTGTCATGATATTGCTGCTTTGCGGGTGCGGTTTTTTGAAAGAACTGAAACTACCCGTGATGAAATTCTTCGACACCATTGCAGCAGGTGATATCCGGAACGCCTACAACCAGACATCTCCGGCCTTCCAGGCCAGCACGGATTTTGAACAATTCTTCCGGTTCCTGGAAACCAGCGGCCTGATGGCTTATGAATCCGGTTCCTGGCCATCCGTTTCCTTTGAAAACAATACCGGCCAGGTGAAGGGAACCGTGGACACCACCGACGGACGGGTCATTCCGCTGGTCGTTCACCTGGTCAAGTCAGACGCGGGTTGGCAGATCCAGCGGATCGAACTGGAACAGGCCGGTATTTCACAAAATACAGAACCATCAAATCCCCTGGCAACCCCAGCTGCTGAAGCAGCACCCGGAATTCCCGACCCGGCCACACTTACCCGGATGACTGAAGAAGCGGTGGTACGGCTGGGCGAAGCCATCAACAGTGATCAATATGAACCGTTTTACCGGTGGACCGCCGAAAACTGGCAGCGGCAGATTCAACCGGCCGACCTGCAGAATGCGTTTCGGACATTCAAGGACAACAACGTGGATATCACCATCGTCCGGGGACAGACACCGTCATTCACATCAGACGCAGCGATCGACAATGACGGGCTGCTGGTCACCGAGGGCGTATACCAGACCACGCCCTACGGTGTGTACTTCAAGCTGACCTTCGTCAACGAAAACGGTCAGTGGAAGCTGTTCGGTATTTCGGTCAACGCGCGATAGTCACTGGCGGGGCTCATATTGAAACTGATACACCTGGGAATAGCCCTGTGAGAAATCCCAGCGGATTTCTGTCGGTACATCCCGGTCACCATAGTCAAATGTCAGTGCAGCCGTAAAGCCATCGTCCGCTGAAAACACACCGGTTTTCAACCGTCCATACCGGTCATGGGCGAATACCAGGTCACCGGTGAGCCAGCCGTCCATGCTGTCATACCGGGCTCTGGACAGTCGTCCATCGGGTCCGTACTGGTAAACCTCCCGGCAGGGACGGCCTTTCGCATCCGTCCAGGAGCGTTCCACCAGGCGACGATTGTCATCAAACCGGTAACGGAACACCACTTCCCGCCCATCCGCGAATCTGCGGACAGACCGTGTCAGGACATTCTGCTCATCATAAAGATAAGTAGTAGCCGTTTCCACACCATCAGACCGGGTAAACACCTTCTTCGCCAGGCGGCCGGCCTCGTCATATGCATACGCGGATGGTCCGCCCACGGTGCCGTTGAACGTATAATTTTCCCCGGTCACCATCCAGTTGCAGTTTCCGGGCACAAAGGGATTGCTCGTCGTCGGTGCCAGGCAGTTGATCCGTTCATATTCGGTCCGGAAGGTCTGGGTCCAATCTCCCAGCGTCCATGTTTCCAGCTCCAGCAAACCGGTGTCATTGTAGCGGAACGTGATCGTTCCCACCTGTCGACCTTCTTTTTCCACTGTACCGGACACCCGGCGGCCCTGTTCATCCAGCTGATAGCGGATCACCCCGGTGAACCAGCCGTTCCTGTTGTCACACACAGCCGTTTCCTGTTTTCCGTCATCCGTGAATTCATACCGCGCTTTGCCGATGACTCCGTCAGAACGGGCAAAGGTTTCCGTCACCAGGCGGCCGGATTCGTCATATTGGAACGACTGTTCCGATCGCTTTCCGTCTGAGAACAGGCGGTATTTGCCGATTATCCGGCCGGCTTGATCCCGCTTGTAGGTATTGACAGACCAGCGGCTGCCGTCCAGTAATTCCCAGACCGAGCGGACACACCGATGATCCCCGTCGTACACATGGGTGGTCACACCCTTCTCCCCACCGGCATTCTCATAGTGCAATCGTTTGGGCCGAAACTGCGTATTCATATCGGCCCCCTGCACCAAACAAACACCCGACATCCATAACAACAGCACCAGCAGCATCTGTCTGTCCGTAGCCACGTGTCTCACCTCGCTTTGCGTCAGTATCCATGCTTACGACATCTCAGGCTGAATTGATGCACCGATTACCTTGACTGGGGCATGGAGGGGGATAAAATACATATATATTCAGAAAACAGCGCAAATGGAGGGGTGTATGAGAAATGCAATCCGATTGCTTTACGTAGTTGTGTGGTTAACCGTATTAACGGGGACCACAAATCTGCAGGCCGCCGGTGGCAAAAAACTGATGCTGATCCTGGACGCATCCGGCAGCATGTGGGGCCAGATGGAAGGCAGGACCAAGATCGAGATCGCCCGTGACGTTCTGGCCGACGTCATCCGGGAACTGCCCGACAACACCGAGGTGGGCCTGGTAGCGTATGGTCATCGGGTCAAAGGGGATTGTACCGATGTGGAAGAACTGGTTCCACTGGGCACACTGGATCGGGAACGGCTGATCAGCAGCATCAACGGTATCCAGCCCAAGGGCATGACACCCATGATTTATGCGGTATCCGAAACCGCAAAGCGATTGAAACCGGAAACCGGGGAAACCACCATTCTGCTGGTATCCGACGGGAAGGAAACCTGCGCGGACAACCCGTGCAGGGACATCGCCCGACTGAAAGCGGATCATATTAA
>CAZDKZ010000108.1:4279-5485 GCA_964506215.1 uncultured Holophagae bacterium | reverse complement strand
GTCCCGCGGAACGGTGCAGACTGGTGCTTTCTGGTCAGGATGCAAAGGACTGACTGTTCCGCGCGCTTGATTTGCTAACCCTTATTGAATATCTGCTTTAGTGCGCTTTTTAAATCGGGATAGGTGAACTTAAAGCCATCCTGCAAGGCCCGCTCGGGGTAAACAAGTTGTCCAGACGTAATCACGCGCGCGCCCTGCCCATACAGCAGCTTCAACGCAAACTCCGGCACCGGCAGCAGCGTCGGCCGTCCCAGTATGCGTCCCATGCCCCGGGTAAACTGGCGGTTGGTCACCGGTTGCGGCGCGGTCCCATTGTAAATCCCGGATGCGGTTTCCTTTTCAATCAGGAAGATAATCAGGTCGCACAGGTCATCCAGGTGGATCCAGGAGAAGCCCTGTTTGCCGGATCCGATGATACCGCCCAGTCCCAGCTTGAAGGGCAGGCCGATGGTCTTCATCATGCCGCCGCCCTTGCCCAGCACCACGCCGATCCGCAGCATGGCTGTGCGAACCCCGATACTGTTGGCCGTAGCCGCGGCCCGTTCCCAGTCCAGGCACAGGTTGCCCAGAAAGTCCCGTTTGGCGGTGTAATGGGATTCGGTCTGCTGGCGCCCGTCGGTGTAAACACCCACCGCGGACGCGGAGACCAGTACCTTGGGACGCTTGGGCAGTTTGCCCATGGCCGCGATCAGGGTCTTGGTGGTGCCTACCCGGGACTGGATCAACTCGCGTCGGTATGAACTGCTCCACCGGCGGAGAATCGGTGCGCCGGCCAGGTTGACCACACCGTCAATATCGGTCAGTTGTTTGGCCATCCAGTTGACCGAATCATAGTCCTGCCGCTTGATACCGATGACCTGGTATCCCTTAGCGGTCAACCGTTCACAGAGGTGACGGCCGACGAATCCCGTACTGCCGGTGACGGCGATAATCTGTTTTGCCATATCAGCATTATACCCATGCATGTGCCGGGTGCAAAGGACTGTTATAATGAATGTCAACCAATCAAACTGGAGGTACGAACATGGAAACCCTTCGTGTGGAAAGACGGGATGCAATTGCCATCCTCACAGTCAGCCGACCCAAGGTATTGAATGCATTAAACCAGCAGGTGCTGGCCGAGCTGGACACGGTGCTCACGGAACTGGAACAGGACCCGGCCCTGCGGGGGCTGGTGGTAACCGGGGAAGGGGAAAAGGCGTTTGT
>CAZDKZ010000108.1:0-4179 GCA_964506215.1 uncultured Holophagae bacterium | reverse complement strand
CTCATTCCCGGCTATGCGGGTACCCAGCGGCTGGCCCGGCTGGTAGGCCGGTCCAAGGCCATGGAAATCTGCATGACAGCCCGGATGGTGGGGGCGGATGAAGCGCTGCAGATCGGGATCGTGGATCGGATCATCGCCGATGGCAACCCGGTGGATGCGGCTGTGGACGCCTTGAACCAGGTCCAGGCCAATGCCCCGCTGGCGGTTGCCTGGTGCAAGGAAGCCATCCTGGATGGGCTGGAAATGCCCTTTGATGATGCCTGCCGGCTCGAGGCGGACCTGTTCGGCCGGTGTTTTGAAAGCGATGACATGAAAGAAGGGGTTTCAGCGTTCCTGGAAAAGCGGCCGCCGGAATTCAAGGGCAACTAGGCGGTAGCCGGGTGAAACCGGTCCCATCCCGGGCATGAACTGCCTTGACAGAACGGCGTGCGGCAGTACCTTATTGGCATACAACTGCGTCTACAACTGAAGGTCCAATTTTGAGAACTTATCAAATAAAGACTTCCATTTTGCAATAATTGACATATAATCAGGAATGATTCCTGATATATGAGCGAAGCAAAGGGGGAAGATATGAGAAATCTTTTGATGGTATTGACATTGTGTCTGGTCGGGTTGACTGTAAACGGGCAGGACCTGCGGACCCAGGCATTGGACCTGATTCAACCGGTTCCGTTCGGAACCCCTGAATTGAAAGAGAATGCCCTGACAACAGACAAAATTGAACTGGGGAAAGCCCTGTTTTTTGATCCCCGTCTCTCAAGGAGCGCGTTGATCAGCTGCAACACCTGCCACAACTTAGGCATGGGCGGTGACGATGACCAGGAAACCTCAACCGGTCATGGGTGGCAGAAGGGACCGCGAAACGCGCCCACGGTGTTGAACTCGGTTTACAACACGGCCCAGTTCTGGGATGGCCGTGCCAAGGACCTGATGGAACAGGCCAAGGGACCGGTGCAGGCCTCGGTGGAAATGAACAATACGCCGGAACATGCTGTGAAAACGCTGAAGAGCATGAGCGGCTATGTGGCCATGTTCAAGCAGGCATTTCCGGATGAAGCCGATCCGGTGACGTTCGACAACATGGCCCGGGCCATCGAGGCATTTGAAGCCACGCTGGTGACACCGGACAGCCCGTTTGACCAGTTTCTCCGTGGTTCGGATGCCGCGTTGACGGATGGCGAAAGGAAAGGTCTGGCGCTGTTCCTGGAAAACGGCTGCGCGGATTGTCATGCCGGTGTCAACATGGGTGGCGAAGATTATTTCCCGTTCGGTGTGGTGGAAACGCCGGCCGATGCCCTGATGGCAGGTGACAAGGGCCGGTTTATGGTGACCCAGTCCGAAGATGACAGTTATGTGTTCAAGTCGCCGTCCTTAAGGAACATTGAACTGACTGCGCCCTATTTCCATTCCGGTAAGGTCTGGTCCTTGAAGGAAGCCGTTGCTGTGATGGGTTCGGCGCAGCTGGGTATTGAACTGAGTGATGCCGACGTGGATGCGATTGTTGAATTTTTGAAAACGACCACCGGTATGCAACCGGATGTGACCTATCCGATTCTCCCCGCGTCCAGCGAAAGCACACCGAAGCCCCAGCTCTAAACACAACCGAAACAGCTGTGAACTGGACCTGCTGATCTGGCGGGTCCTTTTTTTGCGCCATGGTGTATCATATGGGCAACAACCAGCAGACAGATACTGGAGGAATCATGGAGATCAAAGTTGTCCGGGATATTCTGGAAGCCAACGAGCAGGATGCAGGGCGCGTGCAGGAACGGTTGAAGGAAAATACTTCGTTCATGATCAATGTGATGGGATCGCCGGGCAGCGGTAAGACGACCCTGATTTCCGCCCTGGTCAAGGCACTGGCCCCACTGAAAACAGGTGTGGTGGAAGGGGATATTGAAACCACCACCGACGCGAAAACCATGGCTGACCTGGGTGTGCCGGTTGTCCAGATCAACACCGGACCGTTCGGTGGAGACTGTCACCTGGAAGCGGGATGGATCAACACCGCCATGGATGACCTGCCCATGGCGGAACTGGATTTCGTGATGGTGGAAAACATCGGTAACCTGGTCTGTCCGGCCGAATTTGAACTGGGCGACGACATTTCCATCTGTGTCTTGAGTATTCCCGAGGGGTCAGACAAACCCCTGAAATATCCCCTGATGTTCCGGAAGGCCGACATCCTGGTGTTGAGCAAATCCGCCGTGATGGATGCGTTTGAATACTCGCTGGACACGTTGCGGGCCAACCTGGAAACCGTGAATGGTGCCCTGCCGGTGTTCTTGACCGATGCGAAAAGCGGTGAAGGCATGGCGGAACTGGCGGCGGAAATCCGGGAACGGTTCAAGACCAAGTATCATGCATGAATTTGCCGTCACCCGTGAATTGGTGAAAATCGTGGTGGACGAAGCCACGGCGGCCGGTGCGGTGCGGGTGGATGCGGTAAAGATTGTACTGGGCCGGTTGCGCGGGTTCCGGCCGGAATGCATTGAACACTACTACACCCACATGGCCAAAGGGACGGTGGCGGACGGTGCTGTCCTCACCTTCGAGGAGGTGCCGGCGGCGTTCCGATGTGAATCCTGCAGCCACCGGTTTTCCCTGGAAGAAGCCGCGTTCTGCTGTCCGGAGTGTGGGTCGATCGCGCTGGAAGTTGAAACCGGTAACGAATTTTATATTGCCTCGCTGGACGCCGACGTCCCGGAGTAGGGACGTCGGCGCGTTCACAATAAAGCTGCTGGCGGTTCATTTCTGCTGATACTGTGTTGGCCGGAACCCCGGCTTACTCACGTACGTTTCCGTGTACGCTCCGTCGCCTCAGTTCCGCCCGCCTTGTCTCAGCGGAAAACTCCTTGCCAGTCGTGCCGCATAGCTCCGAAACGCAAAACTAGTATTCTTCAGAAAAAGGTAACTGTCCCCAGTTCAGCCCACCATCAACACCCAAAGTCTATGCGGTAGGGACTGGCGGTATCTTCGGTGCCTTCTTCACCTTCATCCGGGTCAGGACAATCAACACCACAACGACGGCGATGATACCAATCGCCAGCAACGGGCGATAGAAAATCCATGCAATCGCGATTGTCACCAGTGACAGGATCAGCGCAATCAGGAACGAGATAATTCCCGTTCCGGCACCCACGATCGAGCCCAGGAACGGCAGTACATCCGCCACCACTGACAACGGTTTGAAAATCATGTTCAACCCGATCAGCATCAGCAGGAAACCCACCAGCCGCAGCACCCAGGTCAGGATCCGGTTACTTTGCTGGGCCTTTTCAATCATGGCTTCCGCGGTGAAAACGCCGTCCCGGAGCAATTCAATGGTACCGCCCACCGATGTCTTGTAGGGTTCAAAGGTATTGCCCACCTGTTTGGCCATCAGGCTGATCTCGGTTGGATTCACCACCTGGAACTTGATCCGCACATCCCCGACCTGGGGGCTTCCCGGATCGTTTCCGATGTAATAACCGGAGTTGTTGACGGTGGCTTTTCCTTCCAGTTCTGCCGGCAGCGGTTCGTCTGCTGATACCGGGAGCCCCTGGTAACGGCCCACCTTACCCAGCAGCGAGGGAGACAACGTAAACGCGCCGATGGTCACCGGGCTGGCATATTCCGTCCATTCCGAATAGGGCATCTCTCCGGGATTCTGGTGTCCGTCCGGCCGTTTGAAGCTGCCGGAGTTGATGGCCCGTGAAGCCCAGGTCTTGTTGTAGGAATAGGTTGTCACGGTTTCAGTTCCACCACCCACTTTTTTCTTGGTCTCACTCTTGGAATTCTCTTCCCACTGGTACATTTCCACGGTTCGCCGCAGTTTCAAAGCATTGGCGGAGATTCCGAATATCGGATCGGTCAATGTCTGATCTGTCACAGCCGTTCCGGTCATGTGAACCAGTTTTCCTTCATTGTTGTTGTCCACCCTGTCAGCGGTTATTGAAATGACTGCGCCACCGCCTTCCTTCAGCGTCTTGTACCGCTTGACCGAACGGCCTTCATTCCAGAATAAAAGCGGAAACGCCACGATAAACAGGATCAACCCCACCAGGATACCCTTGATGGCCCCACCGATCCGACCGAACCAGGACTGGTTGGTGACTTCCGTAAAACTGTCGTTGGACATGCATGCCTCCCTCTTGAACGCACCTTAAACCCGGGGTCCGATGCGCCGTTTCTTGT
>CAZDKZ010000107.1:0-5497 GCA_964506215.1 uncultured Holophagae bacterium | reverse complement strand
TATTGAAGTCCCTTGCCGAAGAATTCCATGAACGGTATCTTCCGCACCTTCACCACATGAACCGTTCGCTCCCCGTCCGAAACATCCGTCTCATAGTGCCAGGACACCATGTACAGACTTTCGCCAGCGCAGGAAATGCCATTAAACCAATAGTCATAGCCACGGGACGGCGCATAATCCGCCTGCAGGATCGCTGACCGGTACCAACCCGATACGCCCATGTAGACCTTGTCGTCCGGCCCGTTGAACGTGGAACAATAAGCACCCATGAGTGAGGTTCGATCGATTTCCCACGCTCCAAGATCAAATGTGTGGGTCGACAGGTCAAACCGGGACGGCATGACGTCCGCCGCGGAGTTCCGCAAATAACCCATGGTGCCCCCGTAGGGGTTCCCGATCAAAACCTTGAGCGCCAGGTATACATCATCCCCCTTGATATACAACCCATCGCCAAAGACGTGGGTGTTGACCCCGTCATACCGGGGATTTTCAATCGCCTGTCCCATTCCTCCCCCGGCTGCCAGGTTGGTGGACGGGAACATGTAGAGCATCAGGTGATTGTAAATGCCCTCCACGTCATTGAAGTCCGAGCGCAGCAGATAATAGGTGCCGCTGTAAGTGCCCAGATCGGTGACCACGGTATCCATACCGGACCAGGTGTTGACACCGATTTCGGTTCCCAGGGCCTCATCGTAGAGTCGACGGGTCACACCGGCCGGCGTCTGGTATACGACAAGCACGGTTTCCCCGGTGGAGGCCACATGGATCTGGTACTTGAAGTTTTCCTCGTACGCAAACGCACCGCCATAACCGTAGGCAGTCCAGTTGACAACAGCTCCGGTATGGGCATTGAGGCAATAGACATACCAGTTGATCGTCGAACCGGTGATTATGCCCCCGTAAAGGTAGATATAGTTTCCGGAACCCGCTGCGGCGATACCGAAAGAATCCATTTCGCTGTCAACGTCTGTTTCCCATACCAGGTCCCCGTTAGTCTTGTCATAGCAGCGCACCAGGTTGTTGAAGTCAAAGCCCGCTGATGAGCTGATTGCATACACAACATATTCCGGTGTATCGGTCTGTCCCACCTGGTGGAAACTGTACATCATGCCGGGTGCGGAAAACCGGTCCACCACTTCCCAGCTGTCCGCGACTTCGTCGGATCGGGTGAACAGGAGCTTTTCATTTTCTTTCCCCGAAATGATAATAGCCGTCAGTGCATCGGTATCGGTTTCAAATACAACGGAAGCAATATTGGTAAAGTCCACCCCGAACAGGTCGGCAAAATATTCCACCTGCTTGCAGTTGGCATCCAGGGTGAACGCAGTGCCCCAGTGAGACGAACCGTCGGTACGGCAATACCGTGGCGTGACAGTGACGGTTTCATCAGAGCCATTGAACAGGGCATAGCCGCTCCAGGTGAGCTGGTCATAATAGCCGGACAGGTTCAACGCAGACGATTTTGTCAGTTCGCTGGGCAGGTTGAACTCAGCCGTGCCACCGCCGCTGCCTTCGGAAGCCACGAAGCCCAGCCGCACCGAAACCATGTCGGATGGACAGACCACCTTGCCCGCCACGGCACCATAATCCCGGAGGCGGTATTCCCGGGTTTGACCGGACTCCAGGTTGACCACCAGCGTGGCAATGATGCTACCGTCGGCATCATACAGTTCCATGTGCGCTTTCGCAGGGTCAAAGCCACCGGTGTGGTTGAACACCAGCACGGTGGTCCAGGCGGAGCTGCCCGCCACGTGGGGAATGTAATAGGTTTTGGCCAAGCCGGCAGACGCCAGCAGGCAAACGATGAAGACAAAGATAAGAAGTCGTTTCATGTCACGAACCTCCCAGGGTTTGATTCGTTATGTATGGTTTCCCGTAACACCCGGAACCGCCGTCAAAACGGGATGTCTAGTTGTCATCCCAGTTCAAGAAGAAATCCGTGAACGAGGTTCTCCGGGTCTTTACCACGTTTGCCCGGTTGCTCCACGGATCCAGGCCCAGGGTGGTATATCCGCTCTGTGTCACGTAGAGGGTATCGCCCTGCACTACCGGATGCTTGATTTCAAAGGAATAGTGTTCCACGCTGTAACCGTCAAGCTGCAGGATCATGGACCGATAGGCAGCAGTTCCGCAACTGTACAGATTTCCCTCCGGACCGATGAAGCTGTGAAAGTGAGCACTCATTGGCATGCCAAAGCTGTACATCATCTCCCCGTGCCCGAGCGTGCTGTCGGACAGGTCAATGTAAGCCCGGATCACATCGGCCGGTGTCAGGTAAATGTGCGTGAGGGCGTTGTAAACGGGCACTCCTGCCGCCAGCTTGATGATAAACCGGATCCTGTTTTCGACAATGATGGGACCCACGGCCAGGGCATGGGCACGCTCTCCAGAATAGCGAAGGTCTTGCAGATACTTGACAATACCGCCGCCGGACAGGTCGTCGTACGGAAAATGATAAACGCTCAGAACGTTGTATACTTCGTGGGTTGCGTTAAAGTCAGACCGGAAGAGATAGTATTCCCCGTCATAGGTGGTCAGGTCGGAGATCAGTGTGTCCATGGTCCAAGTCGATTCATCCAGTTCGGTGTTCAACTGGGGGCTCAGCAGGACACGGTGAAGCTCAGAGGGGGTCTGGTAAACAACCAGCACGGTGTTACCCAGGGCCGAAACCAGGATTTTCCGCTTGAACCGGTTGTCAAAGGTAAAGTCTTCCGAATCATAGAAATTCCGGGTTCCGACAATCGCGCCGGTTGATGTTGACAAGCAGCGGATCCCGAACTGGCTGGCATAGACATCATCATGATTCCCAACGACATAAACATAAGATCCGTTTGGGGAAGCCTTGATGTCCTTCAATTCCAGGTCATCATCAAATTCGGTTTCCCATACCAGTTCTCCGCTGTACTTGGCATAACACTTAACCAGGTTCCGGGCCGGGTAGCATGCCTGCAACGAACTTCGAGACAGGGCATAAATCACATGGTTGTTGGTGACCGCCTGACCCACGAATCGGAGAATGGAATCCGGGCAGCTGTATCGGTCTACGTTTTCCCAGGAATCCGCGTAGGTACTTGAATTGGTGAACAGGAGTTTTTCATTTTCATGTCCCGAAATGATAATCGCCGCCAGGCATTTGGTGTCCGTTTCGAAAACCACTGAACTCAAGTTGGTAAATGGCTGGCCCAAATCGTCGGCAAAATAGGCCACCCGTTTGCAGTGGGCATCCAGCGAAAACATGATCCCGGTATGGGCCAGGCCGTCTGTTGTGAAATAACGGGTTCTAACGGTAATCGTTTCGTCCGAGGCGTTGAACAGGGCATAGCCGCTCCAGGTGAGTCCATCGTAATAACCGGGCAGGTTCAATGCTGCCGCATCGGTCAGCTCATGGGGCAGGTTGAACTCGGCCGTACCGCCGCCGGTGGCTTCGGATGCCATGAATCCCAGCCGCGCGGAGACAAAGTCGGCCGCACAGTCCACCTTACCCGTGACGGCACCATAGTCCCGCAACCGGTATTCCCGGGTCTCGCCCGCGGCCAAGGCCGCGGTCAGCGTGGCAACGGTGGATCCGTCTGCGTCATACAACACGATGATTGCCTCAGCCGAATGCGTGCCGCTGGTATTATCCAGTACCAGCATGGTGGTCCAGGCGGAACTGCCCGCCACGTGGGGAATATGGTAGATTTTGGCAAGTCCGGCAGATGTGAACAGGACAAAGGCCAATGCAATAATAAGAAGTCGTTTCATGTAACAACCCCCCTCAAATTTCAATTGTTGAATATGTTCAACTGTAGCACAGGGTGCAGGTACCACGGAGAGCTTTCCGGTCTATCTGCACCGTTGTGAACCCCGTCACCTCGCGTATTTACACCATCATCTCCACCCCTGGGTGGAAATTTGGGATTCTAATTGCGAACTGTAACCAATAAGTACAAACTGTATTCATACGATTCATGAACGCAGGGTGTATCGTGCATGCCCTTTTTTGAAGGAGACAACATGTCTGATGTTGGTTGCGGGCGTCCCACCGGTGCTACCGTGGCAGGCGCCCCAGAATCGCCCCAGGCCGAACCGGCCCTGGCGGTGGAAAAGGAGAGCAACGTGGTACAGGTACAAGTTGGTAAAAAAGCCCCGGATTTTGAGGCACCTGCCTATCTGAAGGGGAACTTCACGTCGGTTAAGCTGTCAGACTACCTGGGCAAGTGGGTGGTGCTGTGCTTCTATCCCGGCGATTTCACCTTCGTCTGACCGACTGAGCTGTCAGCGGTCGCTGACCAGTATGATGAATTCCAGAAGCTGGGCGTAGACATTATCGCCTGCAGTGTGGACAGCCAGTTTGTTCACAAGATCTGGGACGAAGAAGAGCTGTCCAAGATGGTGGACGGGGGCATTCCGTTCCCCATGGCATCGGACGGCGCGGGGAATATCGGTCGCATTTATGGCGTCTATGACGACGCGGCCGGTGTGAATATCCGGGGACGGTTCCTGATTGACCCGGATGGTGTGGTACAGGCCATGGAGGTGATGACACCTCCGGTGGGACGGAATCTGGACGAGACATTCCGGCAGATCAAGGCCTTCCAGCTGGTGCGGGAATCCGGTGGGTCGGAAGCAACCCCTTCCGGCTGGGAACCCGGCAAGCCGACCCTGAAACCGGGTCCGGACCTGGTGGGCAAAGTCTGGAAAGTCTGGAAACCGTAAGCAGTTGATCACCCGCGTTCACGTGTAACGGAAAACAGCCCGGGAAAAACCCGGGCTGTTTCTTTTGTGCTCAGGCGTTTCGTTTCAGTCTTCGCTCCCGGTCCCGCCAATCCGGCAGAAACCGGTCCATGACCGCTTTGAAGCGTTCGTTGTGGGAGGGTTCGATCAGGTGGGCCAGTTCATGAACCACGATGAATACCAGTTGACCCGGATGCTGCTTTGCCAGTTCCAGGCTGAACCATATCCGTTTCACTTTCGTGTTGCAGCTGCCCCACCGGGTTTTCATCTTCCGGATCCGCCACTCTGATGCTCGAACACCCATGACCGATTGCCAGTGTTCCAGTACAGGCGGAATGGCGACAGCCAGTTGTTTGCGGTACCAGTTGTCCAGCAGCTTGTGCCTGGTCCCGATAACCGCTCCCGGCTTCACCGTCATCATCATGCAACCGTCATCGGTGAGGGAGATGCCGGGTCGGCCCGTGTCAAACGCCACAACCAGGTCATACAGGCGGCCTTGAAACGGCACCTGCTCGCCGGTGACCAGTTCCAGTTCCGGTTTCATCGGTCGGGATGACATGCGCCGCTGATGCTTTTGAATCCAGTCCAGCCGTTCCCGGACAAACCGAATAATCGTGTTGCGGGACGTCCCCATGGGGGCAGAAATACAGACATCACCCGCCGGCGGCTTCACCTTGATCCGCAGATATTTCACCGGTTTCCAGGTCACCGTCATGTGGATACCGCCAATGGTGAGCTTCCATGATTGATCTGCCACGAATCAACTCTCCAGCCATTCCAA
>CAZDKZ010000106.1:0-5819 GCA_964506215.1 uncultured Holophagae bacterium | reverse complement strand
TTGGCACCGGAAGCGGACCGATGATGACCGTCTGCAACGTACACATGGGGAATGGCCGCAAACGCGGATTCCAGTGCCTGGTTCAGCTCATCATCCCTGACCACCCACAACACGTGGCGCACGCCATCATCCGTGGTAATGTCATAGTCCGGTGCACCCGCGGCAATATCCGCCACCATGTTGTCAATGGCGTCATCGGCCTTATAGGTCAGAAATACCGGTCCGGCATTGGCCTTCTGCACATAGGTCAGCTTGATCCGGTCCTCTTCCTTGTCCGGCCGGGTGAACTCATGCTTCTTGATGCGGTCTTCCATGTAGTCGTCCGCTGCAGCACAGCCCACGATACCGGTCTGTTCGTGGCCATTCATGACCTGCCGGTAGATGTAGAAGTGGCGGTTGCCGTCCTGCACAAGGATCCCGTCACGGATGAACCGTTCCAGGTTTTCCCGGCCGGTCTGGTAGACCTTTTCATCATAGATATGGATGGACGGGTCCAGGTCGATTTCCGGCTTGTTCACATGCAGAAAGCTGTAGGGGTTTCCCGCAGCCATGGCCCGGGCTTCTTCAGAATCCAGCACATCATAAGGCGGTGAAATCACCTTTGGCGCCAGCTCCAGCGCGGGACGCACACCGTGAAACGGTTTTACCTTTACCATGGGATCCTCCCGAATGCCTGCTTACAGCTTTTCCTGGATCACGTCAGCCAGGGTCGGCCGGCCGATTTCCTGCAGGTCATAGAATACCCGGGTGGACGGCTTATTGATGTCCACGATCCGGCGGAGGTCAATGGGAGTACCGATCACAACACCTTCACAGTCGCAGTTGTTGATGGTGGTTTCCAGGTCTTTCACCTGCTGATCGGAATAGCCCATGGCCGGCAGCAGAACGCCGATTTCGGTGTATTTTTCAAAGGTTTCGGACAGCTTGCCAACGGTGTACGGTCTCGGGTCCACCATGTCAGCCGCACCGAATTTTTCAGCAGCAACGGTACCCGCGCCATAGGTCATTTCGCCGTGGGTCAGGGTCGGGCCGTCTTCTACAACCAGGACGTTCTTGCCACGGATCACGGCAGGATCTTCCACCTGGATCGGGGAAGCCGCGTCAACGATAACCGCGTTGGGATTCAGTTCCCGGACGTTTTCCCGTACTTCTTCAATGTTGTAATAGTCGGCAGTGTCGATCTTGTTGATCAGTACAACGTCGGACAGGCGGACATTGGCTTCGCCGGGATAGTAGGCCAGTTCGTGCCCCGGACGATGGGGGTCAACCACGGTGATCATCAGGTCGGGCTTGTAGAACGGCATATCGTTGTTTCCGCCATCCCAGACAACCACGTCGGCTTCTTTTTCCGCTTCCCGCAGAATGGTTTCATAATCCACGCCTGCATAAACCACAACGCCCTTGGCAATGTGCGGTTCATATTCTTCCATTTCTTCAATGGTGCATTCGTGCTTTTTCAGATCTTCCAGGGTGGCGAAACGCTGGCACTTCTGGGCTTCCAGGTCACCGTAGGGCATCGGATGACGAACCGCTACTACCTTTTTACCCATGCCCTGGAGCACTTCGATCACCCGGCGGGTGGTCTGGCTCTTCCCGCATCCTGTGCGGACCGCGCAAACCGCGATGATGGGCTTGGTGGACTTCAGCATGGTGCGTTCGCCGCCCATGACCTTGAAGTCTGCGCCTGCCGCGTTTACGACAGCACTTTTGCTCATCACGTATTCGTAGGGAACGTCGGAGTATGCGAATACCACTTCGTCCACTTCCAGCTTCTTGATCAGGTCAACCAGTTCTTCTTCCGCGTGGATGGGGATGCCACCGGGATAGTTCTTGCCTGCCAGGGCAGCCGGATACACGCGGCCTTCGATATCGGGAATCTGGGTCGCCGTGAACGCCACCACGTCATACATGTCGTTGTCCCGGTAGAACACATTGAAGTTGTGGAAGTCACGTCCAGCCGCGCCCATGATCAATACTTTTGTCTTGCTCATCACTCCTCCTTCAGCAAGTGGATCAAAATTGCCGTAGCAATATGCATCAGATTTTTTGCATTTTCATAGATTATCGGGTCCAGAGGCAGATCCGCAGCGATCTCCTCTCCTCTGCGCACCGGCATATTATGCATCAGAACCGGCTTCTTGCCCGTACGGTCCAGAAGCCGCTGGTTCACCTGGTAAGGCATGAACGCCTGCTGGCGTTCCTTTGCTTCGTCTTCCATTCCAATGGATGTCCACACATCGGTGAACACCACGTCTGCCCCTGACACCGCGTCCAGGTCGTTGGTGACGGTAACCGTGCGGCCCGCTTCATTGGCCAGGCCTTCGGCAACCTCAATGACATCTACGGCCGGTTCATACCATTCCGGGGTAATCACCGAAATGTCCAGGCCTACTCTTGGTGCCAGGATCATCAGCGAATGGGCGATATTGTTGCCGTCCCCCACGAAAGCCAGTTTCCGGCCTTCCAGGCTGCCGAACTTGCGCCACAGGGTATAGATGGCCCCCAGCGCGCCCACCGGATAATACTTGGCTGTCAAACCGTTGATGACCGGGATGGAACCGAACTGGGCAAAATCTTCCACATCCTGGTGCGTCCGTCCCCGGATCACGATTGCATCCAGGAAACCGGACAGGACGCGGGCCGTATCCGGTACCGACTCGCCCCGGGACATCTGCAGATCGGATGTTTTGAAAATAGAAACAGATCCCCCTGCCCGCGCAGCACCCACCTCGAATGCAAACCGCATCCGGGTGGACGGTTTCTGAAAAAACATCCCGATAACCTTGCCGTCCAGTACGTGCCGGAAATCTTCCGGGCACTCCGCGATGATACGGGCCTGTTCCATCATGGACAGGATGTCTGTTGCGGAAACCTGCTCCAGGCAGACGAAATGCTTCATGGTACGATACGTGTCCCGACGGTTTCGATATTGGTGGACCGTTCAATAGCTTCCGCGGAAGTGATCAGCACTTCCTTCCCGCCATCTTCAATATACTGTACGGCCGCCTCGATCTTGGGTCCCATGCTTCCCGGGGGAAACTGACCCTCGGCCAGGTATTGCTTCGCTTCCGCCACCGTGATTTTGTCCAGCGCTTTTTCCGTAGGTTTGCCGAAATCCTTGAATACTTTGTCCACACCGGTCAGGGTAATGTACAGGTCAGCTTCCAGGTTGCGGGCCAGCAGGCTGGAGGTATAATCCTTGTCGATCACCGCTTCCACACCCATCAGGTAACCGGAATAATCCCGCTTCACCGGCACACCGCCGCCGCCACCCGCGATCACCACGTGACCGTCTTTGAGCAGCGCGTTGATGGCATCCTGTTGAACAATTTCCAGGGGCTTGGGTGAGGCAACAACCTTGCGCCAGCCACGGCCGGAATCTTCCTTCATCTTCCATTTCTTGGTCCGCATCAATTCTTCCGCGCGGAACTCGGGATAGAAGGGACCCACCGGCTTGGTGGGATTGTCAAACCCGGGATCATCCCCGTCCACCACCACTTCGGTGATCAGGGTGGCTACCCGTGGTGTTTCGCCGGAAGCCAGGATCCGGTTGATCAGGGACCGTTCAATCAGGTAGCCCATGCTGCCTTCGGTCATGGCGCCACAGATGTCCAGGGTGTAAGGCGGAATCTCACTGACCGCGCGTTCCTGCTGGATCAGGATATTGCCCACCTGGGGACCGTTACCGTGAATCACCAGCAGGGTGTATCCACTGGCATACACGTTGTACATCATGTCCGCTGCCCGTTTGGCGTTCTCGATCTGTTCTTCCTGCGTTCCCTTCTGGTGGGACTGGAGCAGCGCATTCCCTCCGAACGCAATTACCGCAATCTTGTTGTGTTCCATAAAATACGACTCCGGGATTTATTTGATCCGGAACCCGGGCGAAGCGCCCTCGTCAACGGAAAGGAGAAATGGTGCACCATCATCACCGGAAGCCGCCAGCAACATGCCCTGGGACTCGATTCCCATGAGCTTGGCGGGCTTCAGGTTGGCGACAATCACGATCTGCCGGCCGACCAGGTCTTCCGGCGCATACTGGAGAGCAATCCCGGCCACGATCTGCCGTTCCTCGTCCCCCAGGGTCACTTTCATTTTGACCAGTTTATTGGATTTTTCAACCTTTTCTGCTTCCAGGATCTTCGCAACTTTCAACTGGACCTTGGCAAAGTCCTGAATATCAATCCGGTCGTCCATCTTTTCCTCCGCCTGATCGGCTTTCGTTTCATCGGCTGCCGCTTCAGCCGGCTTGGTTTTCAGGTATTCTTCGGTGTCCACCCGGGCGAACAGGTGTTTCTTGCTGTCCTTCACCGGAGAACCGGCTTTCAGGGAACCGAACCGCATGTGGGTCATGGCACAGTCCATCACCGTGCCGTCATACCCGATCCGGCCCCAGATTTCCTGGGCCTTGCCCGGCATCACCGGGGACACCATCAGGGCGATCAGCCGGATGGATTCCGCACAGACGTACAGCACGGTATCCAGCACGGTTTTTCGTTCCGGATCCTTGGCCAGCGTCCAGGGCTCCTGTTCCACGATGAATTTGTTCAGATCGGACAGCAGCGCCCAGACCACTTCCATGGCCTTGCTCAGCTGGTAGGTGTCAAAATCGCTTTCCCAGTTGGCCATGCATTCCTTCACCCGGGATTCCAACCGCTGGTACCGCTCATCTGCCACGTCCGGCTGGGGAATGGCACCGTTATTGTACCGGTCAATCATCCCCAGCGTACGGGACACCAGATTGCCCAGGTCATTGACCAGGTCCGAGTTCATCCGGCCCAGGAATGCTTCATCCGAGAAGTTGGCATCCTGTCCGAACACCATCTCCCGGACCAGGAAATAGCGCAGGGCGTCCGGTCCAAAATCGTCCACCAGGTGCTGGGGACGGACCACGTTGCCCACCGACTTGGACATCTTGGTCTTGTCTTTCAGCCACCAGCCATGGGCAAACACGGTTTTCGGCAACGGCAGGTCCGCCGCCATCAGGAAGGCCGGCCAGTATACCGCGTGGAACCGGAGGATATCCTTGCCGATCAGGTGCAGATCCGCCGGCCAGAACTTGCCGTACAGCTCACTGTTTTCATCGGGATATCCCAGTGCGGTCATATAGTTGGACAATGCATCCAACCAGACGTAGATCACATGCTTTTCATTTTCCGGTACCGGAATCCCCCACTTGAACGACGTCCGGGAGACGCTCAGGTCTTTCAGGCCGCCCTTGACGAAGGACATGACTTCGTTCCGCCGGTGTTCCGGCTGGATAAACTCCGGGTGTTCTTCAAAGTAGGCCAACAGCTTCTTTTCATACCTGGACAGCTTGAAAAAATAGCTTTCCTCTTCCACTACTTCCAATGCCTTACCGCAATCCGGGCACTTGCCGTCTTCGGCCTGCTTCTCGGTATGGAAGGCTTCGCAGGACACGCAGTAGGGTCCGGAATACCGGTCCAGGTAGATGTCCCCTTTTTCTTCCAGCAGCTTGAACAGGTGCGCTGCACCTTTTTCGTGTCTGGGCTGTGTTGTACGGATAAAATCGTTGTTTTTCACACCCAGCCGGGGCCACAGGTTCAGATAGTTTTCCACCACCCGGTCGGCCAGTTCGATGGGCTTGAGTCCCTGGGTTTCTGCTGCTTTTTCGACTTTCTGTCCGTGTTCGTCGGTGCCCGTGAGGAAATATACGTCAAACCCCATCAGCCGCTTGTAGCGTGCGATCACGTCGGCAACGACGGTGGTGTACACATGGCCGATGTGGGGCATATCGTTTACGTAATAAATGGGCGTGGTGACGTAGAACGTGCGTTGGTTCATGTCTCACCTCGTGT
>CAZDKZ010000105.1:0-5915 GCA_964506215.1 uncultured Holophagae bacterium | reverse complement strand
ATTGAAATCCCGGTGTTTGGCGGTATCCACCAGCACCAGTTCTTTGCTCTTCACGTTGAGCACGAAGAGCCGCTGGGCCTTGTCCGAGAACATCAGCCAATCCCCGTCCGGTGACCATTGGGGCGGGAATTTCCACACGTTCCCATCGGTGGTCAGCTGGATGGGCTTGCCCTTCCCTGCCTGGTCGCGGACATAGATTTCATATTCACCGGTTTCATCCGAGCAATAGGCAATCCACTTGCCGTCCGGTGACCATGCCGGATAAATCTCCCGGATCCCTTCGGTGCCCGTGATATTCCGGGTCACACCGTCTTCGGCCGGAACCGTGTACAAATCACCTCGCGCATCAAACACGGCCCGCTTGCCGCTGGGGGAAATGTCCATGCTGTGAATGTCGGTGGACACGTTCTTGAAATACGGCAGGATGTCCGGATTATCAAACTGCAGGTTCACCGTCATCTTTTCGGTTGTGCCGGTATCCAGGTTCAACAGATAAATGTACCCGCCGTTTTCATAGGCCAGCATGTTACCGGTGCCCGACGGCCACATCACGTCAAACGTGTCATGGGTGGTGACCGGGGAGAATGTTTCGGCGTTGAGATCATACTTCCAGATGTTCAGTTTCTGGTTCTCGTCACGGTCAGACGCGAAATAGATCGCATCACCATGCCAGTGGGGAATCTGGTCGGTGCCCGGGAAGGTGGTGATCCGTTTGGACGTGTTGTTTTCCAGGTCATAGGTCCACACATCCGCCGCGCGACCGCCCTTGTACCGCTTCCAGGTGCGGAATTCACGGGAAATCGGGGTATAGCAAACCTGTTTGCCGTCCGGAGACAGGCTGCCGAAACCGGATTCCGGAATGGCCAGCGGGGTTTCCAGTCCGCCTTCCAAACTCACCAGGAAGAACCGGCCCATCCGCTGTCCCCACGGGGTACGGTTGGCACGGATCAATACCTGCTTGCTGTCAGGGGTCCAGTCCATCACGATATGGTCGAATCCGCCACGGGGCGGCATCACACCCACGTCGTTGAACCAGGTCAACTGGCGGGGTACGCCACCGGTTGCCGGCATTACATAGACCTGCCGCGAACCGGTGTATTCCGCGCTGAACGCGATCCAGTTGCCGTCCGGGGACAGCCGGGGGAAAAATTCGGAACCTTCATGGGAAGTCAACCGCCTGGCATCCCCACCTTTTGCCGGTACGGTCCAGATATCACCGGCATACACAAATACAACCTGGTCCCCGTTCACATCCGGGAACCGGAGCAGACGCGCATCATCCATGGCCCACAGCGAAACTGCTGACAGACACACAAATGCCATCAGAAAAAAGCGCTTCATGAGTTTTGTCCTCCAAAGAAACATCGTTGCATACGGGTCATTGTACGACTGTCGTCCGAAAGGGTTACACCATCTGCCGGATCCGGTGGCAAAACCGGAACTTTCAACCCCCGGATGCATGCCTGGTTGTAGAAACGGCCACTTGCCTCCACCAACCCTCTTCAAACATGAAGATGGCCTTGACATCCCGCCACAATGAACAACAATATGAATAATCAAACAAAATCGTGGAGGAACCGATGGAACCGACCCAGCAGGACTGGAAACAGATCATTGCTTCCTATGCTTCTCCGGACACAAAAAAAGCCATCATCCAGATTTTCAACACGTTTATCCCCTACCTTGCACTATGGGGAGCCATGCTCTGGCTGGTGATGAACGGATTTCCCTACTGGATCACACTGCTGGTGGCCATCCCCGCCGCCCTGCTACTGGTTCGCATTTTCATCATCTTCCACGATTGCGGTCACCGGTCCTTCTTCCGTTCCATGACGGCCAACCGGATCATGGGCTATGTGTCCGGCATCCTGACATTCACACCATTCGAGGACTGGACACGGGCACACGCGGTCCATCATGGTTCAGCGGGGGATCTTGACCGGCGGGGCGTCGGTGACATCTGGACACTGACAGTGAATGAATATTTGTCTGCTCCCTGGTGGAAACGGGCCCTGTACCGTATCTTCCGGAACCCGTTTTTCCTGCTGCTGATCGCACCGGGATTCCTCTTCCTGGTGATTCAGCGCTGGCCCACCCGGGGCGGCGGACCGAAAGAACGAAGAAGTGTATGGATCACCAATGCGGTCATTGCGTTGATCCTGGTCGGGGCCCATTTCACCATCGGCGTGGGTACATTTTTCCTGATCCAGCTGCCCCTGATCCTGATCGCCGCCACATCCGGTCTCTGGCTTTTCTATGTCCAACACCAGTTTGAGGATGTCTACTGGGCCCGGCACGCGGAACGGGACCCCATCAAGGCCGCGCTGGAAGGCAGCTCCTTCTACAAGCTGCCACGGGTGCTCCAATGGCTGTCCGGGAACATCGGCTTCCACCACATCCATCACCTCAATTCCCGCATTCCCAATCACCGCCTGGAGGCCTGCTGGAAATCATTGCCCAATATGGAAAACATCCGCCAGTTGACCTTTTTCAAGAGCTTCCGGACCTTGCGGCTCCGGCTCTGGAACGAGGCCACCCAGCGGATGATCAGTTTCGGCGAATTGCGCCGGTTAAGACGGCTCGGTATCTGATCCGAATCAATCAGTCATGCTCGTGATCGCCGTCCGGTCCATGATCATGGTCATGAGATGTTTCTTCGTGTTCCGGTGCCGTCATACTGCCATCATCGGTTCCCGGACCGGCACCCGGCGCGTCATCACGGATCTGTTCCACGGCCTTGATGAAATGGGCATCAATCCAGCCGCTGGCCACCACCTTGCCGTCCACCAGCACATCCACCATTTTCCAACGGCCCCTTGCTTCCATCATCCGGACAATTCCACCGCTCTCCAGTTTGTAAACAGTATACGCGTCCCGCTCGGCATCACCGGATGTGTATTTCTGCTCTTTCAGCACATAAGCCGCTTCATCCAGGATTTTCCAGGTACCCGCCCTGGCATGATAAAACGGGGTCCATCCGTCGTGGGCTTCGCCGCCCTGGTCAACCACAGTTGCTTCCTTGACCGGAGCGGGCTTCGTCTGCTCCGTCCGAAACAACACGTAAGCCAATAATCCCACCATCACCATCGCTCCCAGCAACAGCACCACCACATATCGTTTGTCCATACGTCCTCCGCAATCTGTTTTCAGATGATTACCTGATCTCTATTCTGAAGACAATGAACTGAAAATGCAAGAAAGACCGACTGAGTGCCGCTCAAAAAAAGGCGGCGTTACCGCCGCCTTCATACTTGTTATTTCGTATCCCGATCACTTCAAGGCTTCAAGCTGCTCCCATGCAATACCGTCCAGTAACCGGTCCAGTTCCTGAAACAACTCGTCCCCGCCATACCCCGACAGTTCGACCAGGTAACGTCCACCAACGACCAGCACATAGGTCGAGGTCATGTACCCTTCATCACCCGTCTCGACCGACTTCTTGCCGGTGTATCCCTTGTAGCTGAATTCGTCATCCATGGCGCCAATTTCTGCGGCCGACTCCAGGTATCCGGGATGCGCTACACAATCCGTCAACGTCACACTCAGTGCGGCGTCCGTATCCGACCCGTCCTCATCCTGGTTCTGTTCCAGGATGTACACAACCACCGCATAGGGGGTTTCATCGTTGGCACCATCCACCGAGTCTTCCACATATCCATCCAGTTGGATCCCTGTGGGTAAACAAGCTGCCAGTGCCTGCCAGTCCACCGGTATCGGTGTTGCTGCGATCACCAGTGATGACACAATCAACGACACAACAGAAACAATGATTTTTTTCATGACCGCACCTCCTGTGTGCATATCACAAACCATTTACTGCTACCAGACGATACGTCCAGGTATCATTTGCTGCCGGACAAACAGCGATGATGGGCAGCGGACAGTCGGGATCAATCCAGAATTCTTCTTGTGCCTGCCGCCTGGTAATTTCATGTTTCCAGACATGAACCACATGCAAACCAGTGCGCCCAGCCACCGTTTCCGCGCCCGCAACGCTGATGTCATGCTCATTTTGATTACAGGAAAAGCCCGGAACCAACTCGAGATTCTCTACCAGAAACGGATGGAGATTCATCAGTGTGGTAATGGTGTTCGGAATTTCAAAATTCTCGAATGAATAGATGAAATCCGCCGGAGACATTCCCGGCGTCAGGATTGCGGTTTCCGAAAACGTCGAAAACCAGTTTCCGGAAATGGTGATCGCCAGATCATTGCCATCCGCTGGTACAACTTCAATGGTTACATCTCCCGACAATCCCCGTTCCGACTTCACTTCGTATTGAAACCGCTGTCCCGCCTTAAAGTCAAAATATGACCACTTCTCTGCCGCAGACCCTGCCACGCCAAACATAAACACGACCAGCAATACACAAACAAACTGAAACTTTGAACCGTGTACATCCATCGACACACCTCCAAGTCAATCTGCTTCCCTGGCATTACATTTACTACCCGTATTTCAGTAAGTAAGGTCAAGAATAGCTGACAGCATTCTACGCCTGTTTTCGATTCGGAGATAGCAGAATTTGAGGCATTTTCCCGTCTTTTTCTTCAGCGGGCAAAGGAGTAATATATTACTTTATATGAATAATTTAAAGACTGGCCTCAATGTGCAATCAAATAATCCCCGCGCCCAGTGCCAACGCGATCAACAGCAGCAGAATACCGGTCAGGGTCTGGACCGTACGCATGGTGATTTTGTGCAGAAAACGTTTGCCGAAAACGACACCGATAAACGCTCCGAAAACCGCAACCAGGATCAGGGGAACCTGGTTTCCGGTCACCGGATGGCCCGAACCCACGATGAAAAAGACCACGCCGTAGACAACAATCCGGGCCATATCCACCAGGAAACCGATCACGGCCGATGTCCCGACGAAAGTTTCGGTGGATGCACCCACCTTCACCAGGAACGCCGAACGTAATGCACCCTGGTGACCCGAAAATCCACCGAAAAACCCGGACAGGATTCCACCTATCACCAGGTGCTCATCCTTGAACCGCAAATCCTGCATCCGGGATGACAACTCAAATATGGCAAACAGCAGCATCAGCAGTCCCATCACCAGCTTCACCGGCGTAATCACCGCTTCAATGGACCCAATGGTATACCGGGTAATATCCGGAATGTGAGAGACGTATCCCAGTGCCGCCGCCCCGACAAACGCCGCGAAAATGGCCGGAACACCGAACCGGATCACCAATGCCCGGTCCGCGTGTCGGCCCACCGCCGCCATCTTGAAAATGCTGTTGGCCGCGTGCACCACCGCCGTAGCGGCAACCGCCGTTTCCACCGGAAAGAACAGCGCCATGACCGGCATCAGCAGGGTGCCCAGCCCGAAACCGGAATACAGGGTCAATGCCGCGGTCGCAAACGACGCAAGCGCAATGATTAGAATAGCATCCATACCCCACCAAACCCCTTCAGACGTTACTGGAACCTAACCGTCATTTTCTCATATACGATCTTGAAACGACGGCTGCTTCTTTTATTTACCCGCATACACACTCCGGATAATCGCCTCTACTTCTTGCATTTTGAAGCTCTCCTGTGGACTGGCATACCGGATTTCCAGCGGGACAACCGCACTGGGATCCTGGTAATACAACGCTTGAATTGATCGACCATCCCAGGTGTAACGGAAGGTAAACCAGTATCCCGGCAGTCCATAAAACTGCCACCAGGAGTGGAGATCATGGAAGTCTTTAAATTTCTTGCGCCGGTTATCGATCAGATCCTGCTGGAAGGCACGCATGGACGTGCCAACCGGTTTCTCTTTTTTCCTGAGCATCATCACCCGGTCCACCCGGTTCTGCGTATCTAAAGCCTGAATAGCAAGCGAAAATCCTTTTGTTTTCAATGTCTTAAACCCCGGAGGCGCCAGTAATGAAATGCCATTGGCATCGGTAAACCG
>CAZDKZ010000104.1:0-6379 GCA_964506215.1 uncultured Holophagae bacterium | reverse complement strand
CGGACCTCCAGGTTTGCCCGCCGGATATCTTCCAGGTCAGCAACCGGTTCGGAGAGCACCACGTCAACCGCCCCTTTGCCCCCAACGGCCAGATCCCGGTAACGTGCCTGGATGTCCATATCTGTAATACCCAGTCGAGAACCCGGTTGAAATGTGCCACGGTCAAATACCAGGTCACCGGCAAACCGGCCACTGTGTCGAACCGTCAACCATGGCAGATCCTTGAACAGGGTTACCGGCAACGGAAACATCTCGGTGGTCGCGCTGAGCCGGATTGACGCCTCCATGTGCTGCAAAGCCTGTCGGCCCTTCTCCACCGACGGTACAAAAGGATCATTGGCATATGTAACATCCAGTTCCATATCCGTTGCAAGAACATCGCTGTTATGTTCCAACCGGACCTGGTCAAGCTGCAGCGTTGCGGCGTGCACCGTCAATTGACCCCGGGTCTGGTAACGCAATGCCCCCGAGCCCTGGCCACTGCCCACCAGTTCAAACCCGTTGATGTCCACCCGGGTAATGGATTGTACCGAGATATCCGGCAACGTGATCCACCACCTGTGTTTGCCGTGTCCCACTCCGGCCACCGGCTCGTCCAGGCGCCGATACTGAAAATCCAGGCCCGATGCCTGGAGATCGCCAACAAAGAACTCCCGCTTGAACAGACGCCAGAGGGTAATGTCCCCGTCCACGCGGTCCGCATTCACCGTCCACCAGTTTCGTTTCTTCTGGAACCGCATCTGGAAATCACGGAGATGAACGGCACCCGGTATCAGGGAATATCCCCGATCCCAGCTGACCAGCATCTTCCGCGGCCGCCGGTTCACCAGTTTCTTTCCCCATTCACTGTTAATTGCCAGGTTGGCAAACAGCAGATAGAGGATTTCCAGCGAGAGAATCAACACGACCACGAAGATGATCATACGTTGATGCTGATAGTAGACTTTCTTCGCAAAATCCAGCTTCATGATGTTTACTCAGCAGACCCGGTCTTTCCCCGACAGCAACCCCGATCCGGATACGCCAGTCGCAGCAGGACAAATCCAATTACCGGTATAAAAATATCCGTCCAGAACACCACACCTGCATTGCCCGGTGCAAAATTCCGGGCCGCGATCATCTGATAGAGATGTCCGCCTGCGGCGCCCCAACTGAAGAGCGCGGGTCCCAGAATCGCGGCCAGTCGGAACTCAAATGTTGATTTCCGCGCCAGAATGGCAACAACCCCAAACCCCAGGCTGGCATACCCCACTTCATATTGAAACGGACTGTTGGCCCAGCCGATAAAACCGGCCGCCATTTCCGCGAACACGGTGTGCATAACCGCGTTGTACAGGTATGCAATCCCCAGGGTAAATAACAGGAAACCCCACAGGAAACGATCAGCGACCATCTCTTTTGTTCTGGGTTCACCCCCATGCCAGACGCAAACGGCACCTGCAATCAGTCCAATTACCAGAAATGACAGAGAAAAATTGCTCAGTACAAAGGTCAGAAAAGCGGTCATCGCGCCTCCTCCTGCACACGGTTCACAACTGGGGAACCATCAACAACTTGCCACTCAATGCCCGTCTGCATCGCCAGTTGTCACGTCATAAACAGCCGATCGGGTTGCCGTGGTATACGCCTCAATTTCTTCCGGCCCCGTATCCAGGTGTGCCAGTACATGCCGGACCAACTGGAGACCCACCTCAAGCTCCGGCATGACAACATCCACGACACCACTTGTTTTCAGCGCTTGGATGTCATCCAGGCAGGATGCCCGGGCCACAACCCGTATCGCGGGATTCAGATGCCTTGCATGTTTGATCGCCTCATGCACCACAACGGGAGCCGGAACCGTCATCACAAAAAGCGACGCGTGTTTCAACCGTGCCGCTTCCAGCAGGGGTTCCTGCCCCGCATGCCCGTAAATCACGGCAAAACCCTTCTCTTTCAAGGCCTCGAAACGATAGTGGTCCAGTTCAATGATCAGACAGGGAATTTCTTTTTTTCTCAAGGCTTCGGCCACCTGTTCCCCCACCCGGCCGCCACCCGCAATAACGGTATGCCCCGAGAAACCCGAAGGCGGCGTATTGCAGGTTTCAAGCGGCTGTCGCTGGAGCCCCTTTCGACGCCACCCGTACAGTCGGGCGGTCTGGCCGGAAACAAACGGCGTGAGGATCATGGTCAGAATGGCAACAGTCAGCACCAGTGAGTAGAACTCCTGGTCAATGGAATTGGTAGACAACCCGATTCGGGCCAGGACAAAGGAGAATTCCCCCACCTGGAACATGCCCAGTCCCACGGCCAGCGGAATCACGTTCCGGTATGAAAACAACCGAGCCAACGTCGAAAAGATCAGTCCTTTGCCCACGCTCACCGCAACAACCAGGATCAACACTTCGCGGGCATGACTGAACAGAAAACTCGGATCAAACAGCATGCCGACCGTTGTGAAGAACAACAGCCCGAACAACTCGCGCAGTGGAATAATGTCGCTCAATGCCTGGTGGCCGAAATCCGATTCACTGAGCACCATACCGGCCACAAAGGCACCAAACGCAAATGAGAGACCGGCCAGGTGGGTCACATAGCCCACCCCCAATCCGATTGCCGTGATTCCCAGGAGAAACAGTTCACGGGAACCCAGGGCAGCAATCTGTTTCATCACCGCAGGCAACAGGCGGGTACCAAGCAGCAGCATTGCTGCGATGAACCCCAGTCCTTTCAGACCGGCAATACCCAACACGGACAACCCGGCCTTTGGATCATTCAACTGGGGCAGCACAATCATCATGGGAACGATGGCCAGGTCCTGCACAATCAGCATACCGATCATGACCCGGCTGGACAACGTGCCCAGCCAACCCTGGTTCATCAGGGTCTTGAGTATCACCATGGTGCTGGACAAAGAAATAATCGCTCCGAGCCAGATGGACGGTTTCCAGGACCAGCCCATGAAATGACCGATACCAAAACCCAGCAATCCGGTCAGTAGAATCTGAATGGGTGTGCCGATCAGGGCAATTCTCCTGACGGGTTTGAGATCCTTCAGGGAAAATTCCAGCCCGAGGGCAAACAGGAGCAGGGCCACACCGATTTCCGCAAGAAATTCAATTTCATGGAGATTGGAAACCGTGAACCCGCCCGTGTGCGGCCCCAGCAGGATACCGGCCAGGATGTAACCGAGAATTAGCGGTAATCCGAGCCGTTTGAGCAGCAGTCCGCAACCGAACGAGGCACAAACCAATAGAATAATATCCGTTGCAATGCCCATTGAATACTCCGCATGAAATAGACTTTCCCAATATTGCCTGGGTTATGTGTAAAAGAGTAGCGCAAAAACAAACATGACACCAGCGTTACCACGCCGGACGCTGTTCGGGAAAGCAACTCAACTGCTCATGGATCACCTCTACCCATCAAGCAGAACAGGAAACCAAACCATGCTAAAATCGGGGAAAACAGACCCGGAGGAAACCATGAAGATTCGATCCACCTGCCTTGCCCTGCTGCTTGTTCTTACACTTCAGGGGATCGCAGCGGAACCGGTTGAACTCACCATTCTCTACACCAATGATATTCACGCGCAACTGCATCCCCTGAAAGCAACCTGGATGGACAAGGAAACGGATATGGGTGGATTTGCCCACATCGCAACCCTGGTGCAGCGGCTCCGGCAAGACCGGGAACATGTTTTGTTCCTGTCCGCCGGAGACGTGATGACCGGTCCGCCGGTCAGCCGTCTCACGAAAGGCGAAGCGGTGTTTGACCTGATGAATGTCATGGGATATGACGCCATGTGCCTCGGTAACCACGAGTTTGACCAGGGGTGGGAGAATGTCCTCGACCGGATATACCAGGCCCGTTTTCCGGTGCTGGGCGCCAACATTTTCTACCGGGACACCAACATTCCGTTTGCAATGCCCTGTGTCATCCTGAAACGGGGTCCGCTGAAGATCGGCATCATCGGTATCCTGGGACGGAAAGCCGCACTGGAAACCATTAATACACGCCTGGTTACCGCGCTGGAATTCCGGGATCAGATCACCGTACTCCAGGAATGGGTTCCCCGCTTGCGGCCCCACGTGGATATCCTGATCCTGCTGGCACATGAAGGGGTTGCCGGCATGCAATCCACCACCGCCGAACAGGACAGACAGCGCCGGCTGGATACCGACATTGCGGTTGCTTCCACAGTGCCGGGCATTGACGTGTTGATTACCGGTCACGCCCATCGGGGTGTGGAGATTCCCATTGTGGTAGCACCCACCGGCACCCTGCTGGTCTCCACCTACGGCATGGGAACCCGGTTGGGAGAGCTGGTTCTCCTTGTTGATACCGGGACCGGTGCTGTTTCCGGACACGGGGGCAAACTGATTCCGGTTCTGTCCGCAGAAATTCCGCCCCGGCCGGAAGTGGCACAGCGGATTGCATACTGGGACCAGCAGGTGCAATCAATCACGGATGAAGTTCTGGGCGAAACCGACCACCTTCTTTCACGCAACTATTATGATGCCTCTCCACTGGGAAACCTGTGTGCCGATGCGTTTCGAAAGGTCGCCGGGACAGAGATTGCCATTACCAACTCCGGCGGTCTGCGGGCTGACATTCCCGCCGGACCCATCACAGTGGGACAGGTCCTGGCAGCTTACCCATTCGAGAATCCGATTGTAAAAATGACATTGTCCGGTGAACAGATACTTCGGCTGCTGAAACATGGTGCTACATTCGACTATGGCATTGCCCAGGTATCAGGGATTCAGATGCAGTTGGATACTTCCCGGGACAAGGGCACCCGTGTGCTTTCTGTTCGAGTCAATAGCAAACCACTGGACCCCAACCGCGCCTACACCGTGGCCACAAGTGATTACATGGCAAGAGGCGGGGATGCGTATACCGTGTTCGCGGAAGCCGAAGACAGTGAACCGGCAGGTGCTTTCTGTACCGAGGCCATCATGGACTTCATCCGTAAGCAGGGAACCATCACCCCGGAAAAGGTGGACCGAATCGTCATACTGAAACACTGAATCACGGGTCTGGTCCGCTGCCGCCGCATCCTCTCTGTGGATTGAACCGGATTCGTCCGGAAACTCAGTTTTCTTCGTCCAGCTGAAAGAGGTCTTCCACCTGCACACCAAATACCTGTGCCAGTTTCAACGAAAGCCTGGTGGACGGAACGAAACGTCCGTTTTCGATGGTATTGATCGTTTTCCGGGTAACACCCACCCGCCGTGCAAGTTCCTCCTGCGTCCAATCCTTCATCGCCCGGTGTACTTTCAGCGTGTTTCGCAGCGGCTTTTCATTCATGCTGCCCGCCAATACAGGTACAGGGAAAGCAGGTAAGCAAAGGAACCCGCAATGACACCGGTCAATGCAACAAACATCAGGTCGATCACAGGGTAGATGAACGCTGTCAGTGCCAGCCCCACTGTTGTCGAAGCTGTCGTGATGAAAGCCGGCTTCCAGGCGCGCATGAGACAAACATGGTACAGTTCATCGTTCACCGCCTTCTCAATGGCCGGATCACGAGAGATTTTCAGGTTGATGATAACCAGTTGTGTCTGAAAATATCCCATCAAAACCAGCATGATCAGCAATCCACCGAGAATAATGAGACCGAAGGTTGTTTGATTGAAGTCCCCCGCCCGCAGGAAAAACCGAACAAACCAAAGCACAAGGAAAACACACATCGCAGACAGAAACCCACGTAAGTACCGCATCCGGGATGCGTCCAACATATCGGGATTAAAGTTCATTCTCCAACCTCCTTCAAATAGAACCTTTCCTACTCAATATGTAACCTTTTTGTTACTTTGTCAAGTTGAATTTTGAATGATGCTTCAGAATCATGGTCATCCGTCAAATAAAAAGGGGGCGTCCAAAACGCCCCCCGCTAAGATTACGCTGTGTCCCACTCAATGCCTGAAATATATTTTGCTGACGATTCGCCAGTCTTCACCGAACTTGTACAGGGACAGATAGTCGGTGAAGATCAGTTTGTCCGCTTTGTACAGTTCAATCCGGGCAACAGCCGCAGTGCCGGTTACATCAATGTTGGTAAACTTCACAGTTGTTTTTACTTTGGGCCCTTCGGGATGCTGATTCTTGCGTTCGGCTGCTTTTGCAATCCAGTCCTTGATGGCATACCGCTTCAGATTGCCGTCCTGACCCTGAATCAGCAGGTTGAAAGTGGGGTCAAACCCGGCCTTTGTCTTTTCCAGGTCTCCACCATTCTGGAGTCCGTCCACATAAGCCTCAGAAATGACCTTCTTGATAGCGGCTTTATCACCATCATCCCCCGCCATGCTGAATCCAACACAAACCGTCAACAGTATCAGAACCGCCACAACTCTTTTCATGAAAACCTCCACGAATGTTTTCTTGAAGCGTCATG
>CAZDKZ010000103.1:0-6431 GCA_964506215.1 uncultured Holophagae bacterium | reverse complement strand
GAAGACTGCACCACCGACGTGACCAGCACCCCGATAAACAGCCCGACAAACGGGTTGCTGGTGGTCCCCAGCATGCGCTTGGCAAACCCCTTGCCCATCAGCTTGAATGACGCCCCCATCAATTCCAGGCTGAAGAAGAACACGTACAGAATCGCAAGCAGTGCCAGAATTTTCAGCGCAAACACCAGCCCCGACTGCTTTTCTTGCAGTTGTTCAAACATGAATACCCCTTATCCGCGAATTTATCAAACACACAACCGGTCCCATTATACCCAAGTGCATGTCATTGGTTCAATCACGGGGATAAAGGATGTATACTGAATCCATCATTCCGACCAACAAGACTGTAAAGGAGGAAGTCATGAACCTTCGTGTTTTGATCATGGCTGTTTTTCTGATTGTATCGGCTTGTACGCCGGAAACAACACGCGCGCAAACGGGTTCTCAGCTTCGATTCAAACGACATACCATCACGGACAGTACGGGCTTCGGCTATCCGGTTTTCCAGATTCTCGTACCGGAAGGATGGCAATTTTCCGGCCAGGTCCAGTGGACCAGCACCATGGGTCTGCCACAGGGGTTTTTGACCTACCAGGCAACCGCACCCGATGGACAGGCACAGGTTCAACGGTTTCCCGAGCAGGTGTACCACTGGACAGACAATCCCACCCTGTTGAACGGATACCGGATGAACGGTGCCGCCACCGCACCGCCAATGGATGCGACCCGATTTGTTCAGGAAATGGTATTGCCTTCACTGGGGAAATCGGGTGCCCGGATTGTCCAGACCACACCGATGCCCCAGCTGGCCGAACAATCCCGCCGCCTGCAGGAGATGCTGCTGAACCAGGTGTATATGCCCATTTCGCCGCTGCCCGCCCCGCCGCAGATGGAAGGCGAGGCGGCACTGGTACTCACCCAACTGGGCAACGCTTCGGAACAATACCTGGTGGTCATCAACCGGGTCTATACCACGCAGCCCAGCATGTATGGCCCCATTGCATCCGTATCCTGGACGGTGGAACTCACCGCTTACCGGACACCCGGCAAAACGGACAGCACCACCCAGACCGCTTTTCAGACCATGATCCGATCAGCAACCATCTCCCCCCGGTGGGCGGTTGATTGCACAAGACTCATCGCAACCTGTACCCGGAACATGCTGCGTCAACAACACCAGATCCATCAGGCCATGCGTCAGATCGGGCAAACCCAGTCGGAAATCAGCGACATGATCATGGATGGGTGGGAAAAACGGAACGCTGTCATGGATGGCGTCCACGACCGGTTCAGTGATTATATGCGGGGGTCGGACCCTTACCATGATCCGATCCAGGGGCTGGAAATTGACGTGCCCAACCAGTATGAAAATGCGTGGACCAACGGATTGGACTATGTGTTCAGTGACGATCCATCCTTCAACCCCAACCGGACCGCCAGCACCCAGAACTGGACACAGATGCAGCGGGTTCGATAAACGCAATATCCGGCATGGGGCCCCGGACTATCAGGAATCCGTATCGCTTGCGCATTCCGTTATTTTGCCGGTTCTGTTATCATAAGCGCTGACAGAGAACACGGGATGCGGAGAGTAGATATGGACGGAAAACAACTGAGACAGCGATTTTTGACATATTTCGAGCAGCAGGACCACAAGGTCGTCCGCAGTTCGTCCCTGGTACCGGGAGATGACCCCACCCTGCTGTTTACCAATGCGGGCATGAACCAGTTCAAGGACGTGTTTCTGGGGGCGGAACAGCGGGATTATCAACGGGCCGCCTCGGTACAGAAATGTGTCCGGGCGGGCGGCAAGCACAATGACCTGGACAACGTGGGGAAAACCGCCCGTCATCACACATTCTTTGAAATGCTGGGTAATTTTTCCTTCGGCAACTATTTCAAATCGGAAGCCATCCGGTTCGCATGGGAATTCATCACAAAAGAGCTGGGAATTCCCAGGGAAAAACTCTACGTAACCGTCTTCACCGATGATGATGAAGCCTTCGACCTGTGGCACAAGCAGGAAAACGTCCCGGCCGACAGGATTTCCCGTTTCGGTGAAAAGGACAATTTCTGGCAGATGGGGGACGTGGGCCCCTGCGGCCCCTGCTCTGAAGTGTTCTATGATCATGGGGAAGCCCACGGTTGCGGCAGCCCGGACTGCAAGGTGGGTTGCGAATGTGACCGATACGTGGAAATCTGGAACCTCGTATTCATGCAATTCAACCGGGATGCGGACGGCAAATTGACACCGCTGCCCCGGCCGTCCATTGACACCGGAATGGGGCTGGAGCGGCTGGCTGCCGTCATGCAGGGCGTCAACAACAACTATGACACCGACCTGTTCCAGAATATTATCCGGGACGTTGCAAAACTGGCAGGCGTCAACTACGGCACCGTACCGGAATCCGATACCGCCATGCGCGTCATCGCGGACCATATGCGGGCCACGACCTTCCTGATTGCGGACGGGGTGGTCCCGTCCAACGAAGGTCGGGGGTATGTACTGCGGCGCATCATGCGACGGGCCATCCGGTATGGAAAGAAGCTGGGACTGCCGGCACCATCCCTCTACCGGTTCGTGGACAGCGTAGTCAACGAAATGGGCGAAGCGTACCCCGAACTGACCGCTTCCCGGGACAGCATTATCAAGCTGGTCCGGATCGAGGAAGAGCAGTTCCTCACGACACTGGAAGGCGGTCTGCGCATGCTGAACCAGATGATCGCGGATTCTCCCGACGGACTGGACGCGGAAAACGCATTCAAGCTCTATGACACATTCGGTTTCCCTATCGACCTGGTGGAAGACGTGTGCCTGGAAAAGGGCATCAACGTGGACCGGGCCGGTTTCGAGGAACGGCTGGACGCCTATCGGAAAGAAGCCAAGTCCCGCACCAGAGTCCACGCCGTCGAAAACCTGGCGGAAATCTATACCTCACTCCATGACAAGCCGGAAACACAATTCCTGGGCTATGACCAGACCTGCGATTCCGCCACTGTTCTTGCCATTTACCGGGACGGGACACCGGTGGAAAAGCTGGCGGACGGACAGAATGGTCATGTACTGTTGGACAAGACACCTTTTTACGCTGAATCCGGCGGACAGGTGGACGATACCGGCGAACTCTCATGGGAAGGCGGGAAAGCGTCCGTTGACGGCATGCTGGTGCCGATCCAGGGCAGACGACTCCACGCGGTCCGGGTATCCGGCAATGACCTGAAACCGGGCATGAACGTGGGCGTAGCCGTATCCGACTCGCGCCGCATGGCCATCCAGCGCAATCATACAGCCACTCACCTGCTCCACGCCGCGTTGCGGCAGGTGCTGGGTGATCATGTGAAACAGGCTGGATCCCTGGTGGACCCGGACAAACTGCGATTCGATTTCTCCCATTTCAACAAGGTAACCGAAGCAGAACTGGCCAAAGTAGAGAACATCGTCAACACCAGGATTCTGGAAAACCGGGAAGTGTCCGCCGATATCAAGTCGCTGGATGACGCGATGGCAGCCGGCGCCATGGCCCTGTTCGGCGAAAAATATGGTGAAGAGGTTCGCGTGGTCCAGGTGCCCGGATTCTCCCTGGAACTGTGCGGCGGCACCCACGTGAACCGGACCGGTGATATCGGACCATTCGTGATCACATCCGAACGGTCGGCAGCCTCCGGTATCCGACGTATCGAAGCCCGGACCGGAACTGCCGCATTGGCATTTCTCAACAGCTTCCGGCGTGAACATGAAGACCTGAAAGCCCTGCTCAAAACAGGCGATGACGATCTGAACAGTATTCTGGAAAAGAAGCTGGACGAAATCCGGGAACTCCGCCAGGAACTGGACAAGGCCCGGATCTCGGGCGGAAGCAGTGACAGGATCACCCGACCACTTGACGGAAACGTCACGCTGCTGGTGCAGGATGTACCGGGCATGAACCCGGGACTGATGCGCGAAAAAGCCGACAACCTGAAAGACGGGAAAAGCAGAACCATTGTGTTCCTGTTTTCCGTCCATGAGAAGGGATGCAATTATCTGTTGAGTGCTACCGGAGACATGAACGGCGCGTTCCATTGCGGCAACGCACTGAAACAGGTGGCACAACTGTTTGACGGCCGGGGGGGCGGAAAGCCCGGCATGGCCCAGGGAGGCGGAAACTGGACAGGAAAAATCCAGGAGAAACTGGACGCATTGACAGACATGATCGGACAGGCACTTTCATGAGAACTGTATTCGGGGTGCTCGCCATACTGGTATTCTGCGGAACGGCCGTTGCCCAGGTATACAGCTACAAGGACCGTTCCGGAAAACTGGTGCTGACCGACACCCCCGGATCGGGACGGAAGCTGGTCAAGGGTACCGGCCGCAAAAACCGATCAGACAACGATCAAAACAACGGTGCCATCACACCCATCGTGGCCCGGAATGCCGGTATCGAACAGCTGATTCAGCAATATGCCGCCGAATTCAGCCTGGAAGAACAGCTGCTGCGCGCCGTCATCAAGACGGAATCTGACTTTGACCACAAAGCCGTTTCCCACAAGGGTGCCATGGGGCTGATGCAATTGATGCCGGAAACCGGCAAGCTTTATGGTGTAAAAGACTTTTTCAACCCGCAGGAAAACATGCGTGCCGGCGCCCAGCATCTGAAAAAACTGATCGACCGCTATTTCGGCAATTATGAGCTGGCCCTGGCCGCGTACAATGCAGGGGAAACCGCTGTAGAGAAATATGACGGAATCCCACCGTACCAGGAAACCCGGAATTATGTGCGCAAGATTATGGGTATGCTCCAGGATTCCAGGCACGCAGCCAACGGAAAGGCAAAAGTGGACCGAACCATTTACCGGTATGTGGACGAAAACGGGCGGGTCTGCCTCACCAACATCTATCCTTCCGGCGGCGGCAAGGTCGAGGTGGTCAAGCCGTGAATGTCCACGTGATGGACCTGGGATCATTCCCGTTGGACGGCGGTGCATTGTTCGGGGTGGTGCCCCGTTCGCGGTGGGCGCAGATGCTGGAAGCCGACGCGGATAACCGGATCGCCCTGGCCATGCATGCGGTGCTGATCCAGGACGGCAACCAGCGTATCCTGGTGGATACCGGTACAAATGAAGCGTCCAGCAAGCTTCTGGAACAGCTTTCCCTGTTACAGATTCATCCCCATGACATTACCGATGTCGTGTTCACCCACATGCATTATGATCACAGCGGCGGCGCATTTCGTTCCGTGGCGGGCAAGTTTCAGCCGATCTTTCCCAACGCCATCTATCACATGACCGAACAGGAATTGAACGACGCCCTGGTCCCCGACGAACGGACCCGCCATTTCTACAACCCGGAGCTGGCCTCACTGATCTCCAGAACCGGCAGGTGCCGGACGTTGACCGACAGCCGCATGATTTCCGCGTCCGTGGAACTGGTCCCGGCCCCCGGACATACACGGGGACACCTGGCCGTCTGGGTTCATGGACCCGAACGGACGTTGGTTCCCGGAGATCTGGTCCCCACCACCCATCACCTGAACGTCCACTACATGACCGCATTTGATGAAAACGCCCGCCTCACGATTCAAACCAAGAAAACACTGTTGCAGGAAGCCGCCCTGCGCCCCACCCGGGTGGTGTTTTACCATGATCCCCGGACCCCATCCGCCATTGTGGAGAAGGAAGAGAACCGGTACCGGACCCGGCCGTCCGACTAAACCCGCTCAAACCGATTTCGAAACACATTGAGAACAAGTGCAATAATCAACAGGTAGGTAATGGATGCCGTTCCGCCGTACGAGAAGAACGGCAATGGTATACCGGTGGTGGGCAACAGACCGACAATCATCCCGGTGCTGACCACAATCTGGTAGAACAACAGGCCTGCGGCCCCGATGGCGATCACCATGCCGGGCTTGTCATAGGCCACCCGGGCAATATTCACCATGCGGGAGATGATGAGCAGCATGCATGTGAGTGCCAGTGTTACGCCGGCAAATCCGAACTCCTCGGCATACACCGCGAAGATGAAGTCCGTGTGCGGCTCCGGCAGATAGCGGAGCTTGGATTGGGTTCCCTTCCGGTATCCCCGCCCAAACAGGCGACCGGAACCTACAGCCACCTTGGACTGGATCACATGGTACCCCCTGCCCAGGGGATCCCGTTCCGGGTTCATGAATGTCAGTACCCGTTCCTTCTGGTACGGTTTGAACGTATAGTTCCAGCCCACATAAACCGCACCGGTCAGCAGCAGGATGACCAGCAGGTATACCCGGAATCGCATACCCAACAGGAAAAAGATGACACCCCCCAGCACCGCCAGGGTGGATGCCGTGCCGAAATCCGGCTGGACCAGCACCAATACCGTGGGAATTCCCACGATCAATCCCAACTGAATGAACCGCTTGAAATTCAACAGGGGCAGCTTCTCTCCCTTGCACAGCCACGCCGCCATT
>CAZDKZ010000102.1:0-6518 GCA_964506215.1 uncultured Holophagae bacterium | reverse complement strand
AGATCATAGACATCGCGAACTTTGCCTGTTTTTACGGGTTTCATGAAATCACGGGTCATAACGCTCCTCCATGCTTGATACCCGCACTTTATATCACATATAATCGCCAATACAGCCCCAACCATGGAGGACAGCATGAAACTTATTGAAAAAATCCGTTACCAGGTGACCATTCGCGCAGTTGCAGATGCACTGGATCTGAAGGAAGGTATGCTGGGCTTCTACTGTCCGTTCCATGAAGATGACACCGGTATGCTGCTGCTGAAGGAAACCGAGAACCGATTTTCCTGCAGTGGTTGTAAACGGACCGGGTCTGCCATCGACCTGGCAGCGGGTGTATTGAACAAGAGCATGGATGAAGCCGTTGAGTGGATTGCGGAGCGGTTTGATATCACAGATGACGACAGCCACACCGCGGATCTGCTCAGCGCCTGGAAATCCGAAAGTGACAGGAACCGCCCCACCCTGAACGATGTCATGGGGAAACACCATTCACCAACCGTGTCTGAAACGGATCTGGCCATTTACCGGGCCATCTATGACCACGCTGCAGCCAGCGACACCGTACAGGTCTTCCTGGAACACAAGGGCTTCACACCGGAACAGATTGACCGCCACGGGTTCCGGTTCCTGGAAAAGCCCCGGATCCTGCTGATGGAACTGGAAAGCGAATTCAGCCGGGACCAGCTGGATGAAGCCGGTCTGCTGGACCGGAACCTGGAGTTTATTTTTCAACGCCATGCCCTGCTGATTCCCTTCATGGATGATGCCGACAGGCTGGTTTTCCTGGCCGGCTGGGACATGGCCGGGGGAAAGCATCCCATCCGGTTCCCCCGACAGAAGGAGATTCCGGTGTATCATGCCGCAGGGCACAGAACCGACACCCCGCTGTACCTGGTGGAAGATCTCCCGGGTGCTTTTGCGTTTATCCGGAAAGCGGCACCGGTACTGGCAATACCCGGCAAGGTGGATCCCGAAGCCATCCTGACGCTTGCGGGAACGTCCGGATTATCCTGTTGCGGTGAAAAGACAGATGCCGGTAACCAGTTTAACCGACAGGTGCTGCAGGTGGCCAATGAATCCAACGTGGATTGTGCCATACGGGAAACCGCCCCGGTCTTCGAGGATTTTCTGGAATATCTGGCAGAGAAGCGGAAGTAGGGAATGGTCGCGGTCAGAATCGGAAGCGGCGCATGACCGAAACACTGATATCCGGCGCGGTATAGCTGAACACATCCTCGGAGAAACTGAATTCCCAGTCCCGCCAGCGGACACCGATGGTCAACATGGCCTGGTAATCATCCAGCCGGTGATATCCGGTATTGTAGGGGGAGGATGACAGGAGCAGCTGAACCACCCCTTCAATTTCGTTCCAGATGATACCGGAAACCGCCATATACCCATAGCCCGTGTCATCCAGCGTAGCGGCATAGCGCCGATCCGGATCGCCATGGGCCACCATACCGAAACCATAGTCCAATTGAAATCGGTCAAACCGGTTGGACATGGCCACCCCGGCGCCAAAATCCAGGGACCCGGAACTGAAACCGTCCGAAACCGCCCCGGTGGGAATCTTGGCAAACACCGTAAACGCAAACCGGAAACGGGAAATATCACGGACTTTATAGATGGTGTATCCCAACTGGATATCACCCACACCGGCGGTGCTTTCGGTCAAATCCAGCTCCCGGAGACGGTAGGCAAACCGATCTTCGGGCACCTGCTCCCGTCCCCCGTTGCTCAACCCCACAATGTCATGATAGTTTTCGATGAAGCTGTCAAAGGCACCCTGCCAGTGACTGATCATCGGAACATCCACGTAAACCGAAGAAAAGGCGTTGATCCGCCGCTCGGCCCGGACGGTCACGCTGAGCGTTTCCATGTCCAGCATGATGGGTGTTTCCAGCTCGATCCCGTCCACCTGGGAATCCGCGAACATGCTGCTGTACTGGGTCAGCACGTCCAGGTCCCAGCGGTTCCCTTCATAAAAGGAGAAGTCATTCACCGGGGGGGCCGCCAGGTTCAGATAAACCGGGCTGTTGTTGCGAACAAAAAGCGGCCCGCCCCCGGCAGTAACCGGTAGCGTGGCCGCAAATAGAATCAGCAGATAAGCCAGGCGTTCAACCGTTGATCTTGTCCAGTTCATCCTGTGCCCGGGTAGCGTAAACCGATTCCGGAAATTCTTCAACAATGCGGGTAAATGCCAGCCGGGCTGATTCCGTTTCACCCAGTCTCAACTGCATTTCCCCTTTCTTCAACAACGCAAAGTCCAACAGCAAGGCATCCTTCAACGGCATATCTTCCAGCTTGCTCAGTACATCCACAGCCTGCTGCAATTCACCCCGTTCCTCCAACAGACCGGCATACTTGATCGCAACGAGTACGTTGAAAACACCGGTGCTGGATTCGTTGAGTTGACGGAGGTCTTCCAGTGCCAGGTCAGCCTTGTCCATCTGCATATGGATGTCCGACCGATAATACTGTGCCCGTTCCGCCACCGAAGCGGTGGGGCTGCTGTCCATTACGTGGTCCAGTTCGGTTAACGCCGCATTCAACTGGGCTTCCTTGTTTTCATACCGGGAAGTCTCACCGGGTGCCGGTTCGTAGTAAACAATATCAATGGCCTTTGCCAATGCCTGCTCCGAACGGTCACGTTTGCTGTCAACAAAGCTGTTGGTAAAAACATAGACGCCGGTTACGACGATCAGAACGGCCGCCGCAATGATGACCAGCGAACGGTTTTCTTTAATCCAACTGATGCCTTTGTCCACGGAAGACGCAAATTCATCTTCCTTCATCATCTGCTTCATGCGTTTGTGTGAATACTTCTTCTGGGCCACATTTTCCTCCGCCAAAAAGTCTCAAAATCCAACATATCTTCTCAAAGGGCCCGATCAGCGTCAAGCGGAAAGGAGGACCCGACTTCCCACGGGTCCCTGGCGCCATCAGGAACCGCTTTTGCCGCCCGGAACCCGGACCTTGATCCCCCACCGGAAAAACCGGCACAAAAAATACACGATAAAGACGAAATTTGCTTGACGATTTCTATTTTCCCGGCATAAAATGGGCCAGCGCCGACGGCGCTATATCAGAAAGGGGGACTTATGAGTTCCGACCAGCCCTGCCTACGGGTTGACAAAGTGAACGTCAATCTGCAGCGGGAATATTCGAATCGTTAGCTTTTTGTTTTTTAAAAAATCAGGAGGATGAATTGAAAGCACTGGGCAACCACATTCTTGTCGAGTTTTATAACTGTAACCCCACCACCATGAACCAGCCGGACGTGATCGAACATCACATGAACAAGGCAGCAGAACTTTCCGGCGCTACCATTGTATCCAGCACCTTTCACCATTTCAGCCCCCACGGTGTATCGGGTGTCGTGGTCATTGCTGAATCCCATCTGACCATCCACACCTGGCCGGAATATGGCTATGCCGCAGTGGACCTGTTCACCTGTGGGGACACCGTTGACCCCTGGGTGGCATTTGACTATCTGAAAGAAAAGTTTGAATGCCAGCATCATTCCGCCATGGAGATGAAGCGGGGCCAGGTACAGATCGTCAATCAGAACATCACCGACGTGCGTCACAAACCGGTTTCGGCCTGACACGCGCCGTTTTCACATCTCAACTTACACCACGGGGGGTCGGAATCATGAACACCTGGGTAACGGAGAATCAGTACAAGGGACTGCGGATTTCATTCCAGATCAAGGATATCATTGCCAGCGAAACCAGCAACTTTCAACGGATTGACATTTATGAAACAGAAACACATGGCCGTTTGATGATGCTGGATGACGTGGTGATGCTCACCGAGAAGGATGAGTTCCTGTACCATGAGATGATTGCCCACGTACCCCTGTGCGTTCATCCCGACCCCAAACGGGTGCTGGTCATCGGCGGCGGTGACGGCGGTACGATTCGCGAGATTGCCCGTCACCCCGAAGTGGAAGAAATCACCATCGTTGAAATTGATGAACGGGTGGTGGACCTGTCCCGGAAACACCTCCCTTTCGTGGGTTGTGGTTTTGACGATCCCCGTGTCACGCTGCACGTGGCAGACGGGATCCGCTACATCCAGGAACACAAGAATGCCTATGACATTATCTTCATCGATTCCACCGATCCGGTATCCTTTGCGGAAGGTCTGTTTCACACGGACTTCTATACCAATGTAAAAGATGCATTGACCGACAAGGGCATCATGGTGGCTCAGACCGAGTTTCCGTTGCTGCTGCCGGACACCGTGAAAGAAATCTATGCCGCCCTGGGCCAGGTGTTCCCGCTGTGTCGGATGTATACCGGCTTTGTTTCCACCTATCCCACCGGGCTGTGGACCTATGCGTTCGCTTCAAAGGGACCCCATCCCCTGGATGATTTCCGGCCCCAACGGGCGGAACGGATGAAGGACTCGTTGAAGTATTACAGCAAAGACATTCACAAAGCAGCCTTTGCACTGCCCCCCTTTATCCAGAAACTGCTGTAGAATTTCGGTTCCCCCGATTCCGAACGAAAACTTCATCTCCAGTTGCTATAATGCACCGGAACGAGACATTGTGATCACCGGGAGGCACTTCATGAACCGACAGCGCGTAATTCTGACCATCATGGACGGATTCGGCATTGCCGCCGACAGTCCGACCAATGCCATCTCCGTCGCAAACACACCCAACCTGGATACCCTTTTCTCATCATATCCGCTCACAAAGCTGGAAGCATCCGGAAAAGCGGTCGGCCTCCCGGAGGGCCAGATGGGCAATTCCGAGGTGGGACACTTGAATATCGGGGCCGGTCGGGTGGTGTACCAGGACATTTCGCGCATTGACCGCGACCTGGAAACCGGGACGTTCTTTGAAAATGAAATCCTCCGCCGGGCTTTTGAAACTGCCAGGAAAAGGGGAAAACGGGTCCATCTCATCGGTCTGGTATCGGACGGGGGCGTCCATTCCCACCTGAACCATATCCGCGGGTTACTGGAACTGGCCGGACAGATGAATCACACCGACGTCACGATCCACGCCCTGATGGACGGCCGGGATACACCGCCGGACAGCGGCATCCGCCACATTGCCACCCTGCAGGGGTATATGGACGAACTCGGTTGCGGGGAGATCGGTACCATCATCGGCCGGTACTATGCCATGGACCGGGACAACCGGTGGGAACGGATCCAGATTGCCTATGACGCCCTGGTACGTGGCCAGGGCCGGATGGCACCGGACGGCCATGTCGGCATGCAAACCGCTTATGACGCGGGTGAAACCGACGAGTTCATTAAGCCCATCATACTGGCAGATACCCACCGGATCGCCGATGGCGACGTAATGATCTGCTTCAACTTCCGCGCCGACCGGATGCGCCAGATCTGCCATGTTTTCCTGGACGAATCCTTCGATCACGTGAACCGGGAAGAAATGGGCTGGTCATCCTTTGTAACCTTCACCGAATATGAAGAAGGCCTGCCGGTGGAAATTGCATTTCCGCCCCAGCGGATGGAAAAACTGTACGGGGATATCCTGGCGGAACACGGCTTGAAACAGCTGCGGATTGCGGAAACCGAGAAGTATGCCCACGTTACGTTCTTTTTTAACGGCGGTGAAGAGAACCGGTCTGACGGAGAGGACCGTGTATTGATCCCCTCCCCCAAGGTGGCCACTTACGACCTGAAACCGGAAATGAGCGCGCCGGCCGTGACCGAAAAGGTCGTGGAATTGCTGGGACAGGATGAGCTGGACGTGATCGTACTGAACTTTGCCAACTGTGACATGGTGGGGCATACCGGTGTGATGGAAGCCGCCGTCAAGGCGGTTGAAACGGTGGACACCTGCGTGGGCAAGGTCGCAAATGCCGCACTGGCTAACGGCTGGGACATGTTGCTTACCGCCGATCACGGGAACGCGGAGAAAATGGTGGATGAAACCGGTGGTCCCCATACGGCCCATACCACCAACCCGGTACCCCTGTGCCTGATCTCCGGTCGTTTTACGGGATCGAAACTGGCGGAAGGTGCTTTACGGGATATCGCACCCACCCTGTTGTATCTGCTCGGACTGGAACAGCCCGCGGAAATGACCGGCCGCTGCCTGATTCAGTCTTCCTGAACCGTGTAGCCGGATTCCGACAGGGCCTTCACGGCCGCGTCCAATTTATCCTGTTTTATCAGAATGATATCCGTCTCAAATGTGGACAGGGCAAAGATGCTGACACCCGCGTCCGCCAGTGAAGCCGTGATACCGGCCAGCACACCGGTCAGCCCGAAATCCAGTTGCCCTCGCACCCGAAACGCCCGCCAGCCCGGTTCACTCAGTTGGCTGTCAATGACCTTCCGTTCCGGACAAACAATGGACAATTCACGCTCGGTTCGTCCGATAAAATAGAAGCGTTCCCCTGCCAGCTGGGATGGAATGGGATCATCGGGGTGCAACCGATGAATGGTCAAGTTTTCGGGCAACAGCTCCAGTTCAATCGTCATGTGACTTCCCTGCAGGTTATTGAGGAGAAGAACCATCGCCA
>CAZDKZ010000101.1:0-6569 GCA_964506215.1 uncultured Holophagae bacterium | reverse complement strand
CTGGCCGGGGCGGTGACAGCAGGTATGCTGGATTTACGGACCGGTGAGCGGGTGGAAGTACCCATGCAACCGGAACAATTGGGATTTCACGAAATACCGGAACAGATGCGACACCATCTGTGTCCGCCGGCGGAACTGCTGGACAGGTTTTCCGGCATGATAGCGGATTATCCGGAAAAACGGGATTTTCCGGGTCTATCCCATACGTCTGCTCTGGGCCCCCACCTCCGGTTCGGTACGATTTCGATTCGGCAGGTGATGCGGTGGCTGGAACAATTGGCCGAACAGGGCCTGGTTGTGGAGTCCTTCCGGCGGCAACTGTTCTGGCGGGAATTTTATGCCCATGTACTGTTCCATTTTCCCCACTCGGAGACCGGAAATTTCCGTCCGTTGCAGGTGGAGTGGGTGGAGAACCGGGAAGACCTGGATCGATGGACAAACGGGATGACCGGTGTGCCGCTGGTGGATGCGGGCATGCGCCAACTGCTCCGGGACGGTGTCATGCACAACCGGGCCAGAATGGTTACTGCATCCTTTCTGACCAAGGATCTGTTGCAGGATTGGCGGCGGGGAGAACAGGTGTTTGCGCGCTACCTCCTGGATTTTGATGCCGCCACCAATACGGGGTCCTGGCAATGGGCGTCCAGTACGGGTACTGATGCGCAGCCCTGGTTTCGTGTATTCAATCCGTGGCGGCAGGGCGCACGGTTCGATCCTGACGGTGCATATATCCGACGCTGGGTGCCGGAACTGGCAAACGTGGCGCCCGGTCATCTGCATGATGAACGGTATATGCGGGCAAACCCGGTAGCCGGATATCCGACGCCCATGGTGGAACACCGGGAAGCCGCAGCTGCCGCGGTAGCCATGTTCCGTGCATCAAGAGAAGAGGAGTCTTGAGTCAATGATCCGGTTCGGACAATGGAAGAAAACCAGTTCGTGGATATTACCGGTGCTGATTGCCGGGGTGTTGGTCCGCCTGCTCAACTGGTCTGCGGTTTACGTGGACGGTCAGTTTTACCTGCCGGTGGTGGATGGGATGTATCATCTCCGGGTGGTGGAACTGATGCTGACAGGCAACTGGAACTGGGCGTTCTTGGACCCCTGGCTGGCTTATCCGACGGGGGCGATTCCCTACTGGCCGCCGGGCTTTGATGGGCTGTTGTCCCTGTTGGCATTCCCCGTCCACAAGTTGACCGGCGACATGGCAGCGGTTATGGAATGGCTGGGCTGGTTGATGCCGCTTCTGGGTGCACTGGTGGCACTGCTGGTGGTCAGGGCCGTGAGACAGGTGAATGATCGCACATCGGTGACAGTATTTGCCGGAATGGCCGCAGTGCTGGAGTGGGGCCTGGTTCGACCGGGCCAACTGGGTGTGCTGGATCATCACGGCCTGTCCCTTGTGGTTATGGGCATCCTGATCTGGTTGATGCTGGGTCCGGTGAGCCGGATGCGGGACCGATGGATCGGTATTCTGCTGGGTGTGGTACCGCTACTGTTTCCGGATGCACTGATTTTTCCCATCCTGATTTCCGGATGCTTTGCATTTCAACTGTTGATGGAGGCAACAGAAGAAGCTTTGACGTCCTGGCGCCGGGTGACCGGTTGGGCGCTGGTCGCAGCGATACCCACGATCCTGTTCACCGGCTATTTCTGGACAGTTCCCGTTTCCATGGTGTATCCGGGCATGCTGCATCTCCTGTTTTACCTGGTCAACTGGCTGTTGCCATTGTCCCTGTTTCTGCTCATGGAACAGGGTCTTCCGTTACGCAGCGCTTTGCTGATTCTGCTTACCATTGTTGCGGTGATTGCCGTGACCACCGGTGGGGAACTGGCCGGTATCCTGTTCAGGCAGGAGCCCAACGCCATGGTCGTGGGTGAATCCAGGCCGCTATTGAAGTTTTATGAGCCGGCCCATTTCCTGTTCCGGCCGTTGTACTGGATGCTGCCGGTGGCACTGGCCGGCATGGCCTGGCGGATGATCCGATACCGGGACGGATTTGCCCGGATGCTGTTCCCGTTGACCGGCGCAACAATGGTGCTGACCTTGCTCCAGGTTCGGTTTGAGCCGCTGCTGGCCATATCCGGACTCACGGCGGGGGTAATCCTGCTGGGTGAATGCTGGGAGGCTGTACGGGGCAGGCGCCTGGTGCGCAATCTTCTGTTTGGTGTCATCGTGTTGATGATAACCATCCAGGGGGCCTTCCTGTTTGCGGGCTGGCGGTTCTATACTGAGATGAAGGGGGTTCCCCGGTTTGTGCGGCTGGACCGGGCCATGGAAGCGGTAACCAATATCACAGATCCAGCCGGTGACATCACCAATCTTGATGTACAACCGCCCTGGGGAATATTGGCACCCCGCTGGCACCAGGGACACCATGTGCTGTTTAAGGGTCGTAGAGCGGTGGTGGCAACACCATTCGGTGGTGTGGCGCCCTTTGTTGACCGGATTGAAGATGCGCTGGATGTGCTGACCGCGCGGAATGAGGCCGAGGTGCTTGCGGTATGCCGGCGGGTGCAGGCCCGGTATCTCCTGGTCCAGGCCAGTGCCGGAAAAGCATTTGACCGGTATCTTAAGGCAGCCAATGCCAGCCGGGAACGGCTGGGGCTCAACTGGATCGACATGACGGCGGATGACAGCTGGATCAACCAGCTGTGCGTGGACGCGGTGGAGCCGGCAGCCCTGGAGTTGTTGTGGCAGGAGCCCGCCGATCCAAACCTGCCGGAAGCGGAACGGTTGCGGCTGTACGAGGTTCACCAGGTGGTTCATCTCCCGGAAATCGGGGAATAAAAAAACGGGGGCCGAAACCCCCGCCATTGTACAAGAGATGGGCAGGTTCAGATGGTGGGGAAGATGGGCTTGATGTCCACCGGCACATCACCCAGCTTGTCCAGCACCTGCTGCATTTCGGGACGGATCACCTGGTATTCGTCCATGAGTTTCTTCGCGGCATCATAGTTACCTTCCGCTTCAATCATCAACACCTGTGCGGCCACGGCTCTCACGGCATCCCGTGATTTTTCCAGCTCCACGCCGAACTGGCCGGTTTCGGTGTCAAAGGTGATCAGCCCTTCGTCCATGAGCCGGTTGAACAGGATGGCATTGGCGCCACCATGGGCTTCGTTGATGCCGAACCGGACCGAACGGAAGATACCGCCCACGAAGGTGGTGACGATCTGCGGTTCAAAGGATTTGTCAAATTCACCCTTGTCCACCAGGAACAGACCGTTGTAAACGCCGCAGATATCGGCCTTGGCTTCCTCGATGATGGAATAGGTTTCTTTCAGTTCCTTGTTTACCGTTGTCTGCTTGCCGTCCTTCATGATGGTGCCCGGGCCCAGCCCATGGGACATTTCATGGAGGTAGGTGTGCATGAAGTATGCGTCAAACGAAGTGTTCTGCAATGCGTCCGGGCTCATGGCCACGGCGGCAATGGGGGTGTAGCACTTGTCAAATTTGGCATGCCCCACGTTGCGCAGCATGACCTTCTTGGAACCTTTGGCTTCCCGTACCCGTTCGTCGTTGGGCAGGTTAAATGCCAGTGTCTGGACGCCGGCCTTGGTGTCGCCAGCTGAGAATACTTCGTCTGCCACGATGGTGGGGGAGTCCAGTCCCCGGTTGAAATTCTTGTGTTCATCGGGGATGGGCAGGTTCTTTTCCATGTCCACCAGGTAGTCGGCGATTTTCAGCAATTCAGCGCTCTTTTCCGGATCCACAACCGTGATGAAGGTTTCAAAGGCCGCCTTGTAGTTGAAGAGGGCGTCTTCATACACTTCATAGGGACCGATTACCACTTCGATCAGATGGTCTTTCATGTCCATCCATGCGATGTCCGATTCGAAATAATCGTTGGAGCCGAATGCGTCTGCCCGTTTCCGCAGATAGTCGGCCACGGTGTCATTTTCTGACAGGTCTGCCGCTTCCCGCAGCAGGGCTGCCGCCGCATCCAGGTCGGCCTTGTAGGCGTCCGAATAGGGGACCGCAACCAGTTTGCCGTCTTTCCGTTCAATCACGGTGAAGTTGCTTTCAAATGCCGCCGCGTCATCGGGATTGGCAGCCAGGTGCGCCTGAAATTCTTCCTTGGTCATGTCTTCCGGATAATAGCCGGCGCCTGCGGGCTTCTCGCCCACGCCGTCCACGAACGGTTTGTTGTGGTTCAGCCGGTTAAACGGGCCGAAGTATAGTCTGACCAGTTCCAGTGTCTTTGCGTCCACCGGGTCCGTCGAAGCGGAAAGCTTCTGGATCAGTTCCGGGTTACCTTTCCAGGACTGGACCAGGAACAGCTTGTCCATGATCTTCGCGGCGTCCACCAGCTTTCGGACCACTTCTTTCTGCTGGTCGTTCAATACTGATGCATCAAAGGTCAGTTCCACCGGGGCAAACTTGTCCAGTTCCTTCTGGAGGTCGGCGATTTTCTGTTCAGCCTTCATGGCGTCTTCCTTTGCTGTGCCGCAGCCCAGCATCAGCGCCAGGCAGGCAATGGCGATAAACAGACGTTTCATGTTATGCCTCCTCGGCGTTGCGGCCGCTCATGTACAGATACAGGCAGACCAGGCCCATGATCACCAGCCCCACGATGGTGGCAATACTTTCGTTAGATGCGATCAGGTAATGCCGAACCGGTCCCAGGCCCATGGCTTCATGGATCCATTCCAGTGCGGACAGGGGTGCACCTGTTACCGTGGTCCCCACGCCGATACTGGCCAGTACCGCGCCGGCCACACCGAACAGGGCGGACCCGGCCAGCAGACCGGAGGCGATCAACGTGCCCTTGGCATGACGGGCATTGGCCAGCTTTTCGTTGTCGGTGGATTTCTTCAGCAATGCACCCATGGCGCCACCCACCAGCAACGGGGTATTCAGTTCCATGGGGAGATACATGCCCAGCGCGAAGGCCAGTGCCGGAACGCCCAGGGCGTCCATCAGCAGGGCGACCACGCAACCGATACCGTACAGGATCCACGGAATCTGCGCGGTAGGATCCATCAGCGTTTCGATGATGGTTTTCATCACGTTGGCCTGGGGCGCCGGTAGTGCCGGGTTGGGCATTACGTTGCCCGCCGCGTCGGTGATCGTGAAGCCCAGGCCGGTGTGCAGCACATACATGACCAGGCCGACGGAAGCCGCCGCGATCAGAATCCCCAGGAATTTGAATTTTTCCTGCTTTTCCGGGGTGGAGCCGATCCAGTAACCGATTTTCAGGTCGGTAATGAACGCGCCCGCAACCGACAACGCGGTGCAGACCACCGAACCCATGACCAGCGCAATGGTCATGCCCTTGTCACCGGAGAGACCGGCTTTCACCAGGATTACCGAGCCGATGATCAGGGTGACCAGCGTCATGCCCGATACGGGGTTTGTGCCCACGATGGCAATGGCCCGCGCGGCAACCGTGGTGAACAGGAAGGAAATAACAAAAGTGATGACCAGCGTCAACAGGCCGAACCCGAAGCTGGCAGTGAGAATATAGAAGAAGATGAAGGTGGCGATCAGGGAGACCAGCAGCATGAGGATCACGCTCTTCATGGTGATGTCACGGTCGGTCCGCTCGCCGTCCGTGGTGTCATGGGCGCCGAAGATCTGCTTGAAGCCCACCGAGAACGAAGACACGATGATCTTGGCGTTCTTGATGATGCCCATCATGCCGGCCGCGGCAATAGCACCGATGCCCACCGGTCGGACATAGGTGGCAAAAATGGCATTGGGATCCAGCGTGGAAGCATCAATACCGGCAATGAACTGGCCGTGGCCGAACAGCGGCACCAGCACCAGCCAGGCCAGGAATGATCCACCGGCAATGACCGTGGCATATTTCAATCCCACGATGTAGCCCAGCCCCACGAAGAAGGCCGTGGTTTCCATCTTGAAGATCATCTTGGTCTTTTCGGTGAACCGTTGGAACGGTGCGCCCAGCATGGTGGAGTTGAAGTGGACGCCCCACAGCTTCATGGTGTCCGCCATGAAGTCCACCAGGCCGCCTACCAGCACTCCGGTGATCAACGTCTTGGCCTGGTTGCCGGCGCTTTCACCACTGACCAGGATTTCCGTTGTTGCAGTGGCTTCCGGGAAGGGCAGCATGCCATGCTGGTCCGCCACGAAATAGCGGCGCAACGGAATCAGGAACAGGATACCGATGACCCCGCCAAACAGCGCGGAAAAGAAAATGGTCAGGAATTTGGGATCCAGGTTCAGCATGAACAGTGCGGGCAGCGTGAAAATAGCCCCCGCTACCACGGCACCGGATGCGGAGCCGATGGACTGGATAATGACATTTTCCAGGATTGTATTTTTCCGGGCGAAAACCTTGCCCAGGCCAACGGCCAGAATGGCAATGGGAATTGCCGCCTCGAATACCTGGCCGGCTTTCAGGCCGGAGTACGCGGTGGCGAATGTGAACAAGGCCGCCATGATCATGCCGGTCACCACGCTGCGGACGGTGATTTCCGGGATTACCTGATCAGCGGGAATGAATGAAACGTAACTTTCCCCTTCGTTCAAGGGCTTGTATGCATTTGCGGGCAGCCCTTTTGGTTGGTCAGCCATATGTCTCCCTCGTGTAACAAAATTT
>CAZDKZ010000100.1:4578-6580 GCA_964506215.1 uncultured Holophagae bacterium | reverse complement strand
CCCTCAAAATGCTCCGGCGCCATGTAGGGCGGGCAGCCCACCCGGGTCACCGCGATGGAGTCCGGGTTCAGCAACCGGGAAGTACCGAAATCGGTCATCTTGACAAAATGATCCGTTGTCAGCAGCACGTTGGCGGGCCGGATATCCCGGTGAATGATGTTGTGGTCATGGGCATACTGGACCGCGTCACAGACCTGGTAGATGATGGAAACCGCCTTTTCCCAGGCCAGTCCGTTCTGTTCCTTAATGTACCGGTCCAGGGACGGCCCCTCGATATACTCGGACACGATGAAAAATACGCCGTCCTTTTTTTCCACCGAGTGAATCTGGACAATGTTGGGATGGGACAGGGAAGCCTGGATCCGCGGTTCTTTGAGCATTTTTTCCAGGTCCTGCTCCTGGTTGTGTGGCACCTTGATGGCCACCTGACGCTTCACCCAGGTATCCACAGCCAGGTAAACGGAGCCGAAACCACCGCTTCCAATCCGCTTGACAATCCTGTATTTCCCGATCGTTTTCCGTTCCAGCAGCATACCCGCATGATACCACAACCAGCTGAAAAACAGGATGGTATACAATGCAAGTCGACCCTGATTTTCGCTTTTTTGAAGACGTCCGTTCGGTTATACTGAATGCAATCCATGGGGCGAGGGAGCGCGCAATACGGACGTACAAATCGATAATCCTGTGGAGGGGTTGTGGACGGAAAAAAGCTGTTAGTTGTTGATGATCAGGCAGATATCTGTGAGGTCGTATGCGAGGCTGCTGCGTTCGACGGTTGGGAAACCAGGAGTGCCTGCAATGCAACGGATTTTCACGCCCTGTATGACGACAGCTGGGACGTGATTATCATGGACCTGGTGATGCCGGATACCGATGGTATTGAGTTGCTGCGTTCGCTGGCGGAACAGGACTGTCAATCCACCATTATCCTGATGAGCGGCTTTGACAAGAAGGTACTGGATACCGCACGCCAGCTGGGGCAGGCACATGGACTGGATGTTGCCGGATCCCTGCTGAAACCCTTCCGGATCGGGGACCTGCGGGACCTGCTGAACCGTGCCGTACGAAACGCGGAGCAGGCACAGGTCCGGGATACCGGAACCGCGCCCGAACTGACCATTCCCGAACTGGAAACCGCCTTTGACAACGATGAGCTGTGTGTTCATTTCCAGCCCCAGATGTCCCTGGAAGACGGCACCATCCATGGAGCGGAAGCGCTGGTGCGCTGGGACCATCCGGTACACGGACTGATTTACCCGGACCGGTTCATCCACCTGGCTGAACAGGCCGGCATGATGGCGGCGCTGACGGAACGGGTGCTGGTACTGTCCATCCAGGCCTGCCGGGAATGGCGGGAACACGGACATGATATTCATGTATCGGTGAATATCCCGGTATCACTGCTGTCCGACCTGGACCTCCCCAACCGCATCCAGGAGCTCCTGGAAGTAAACGGGGTACCGCCGGCGGCACTGCTGCTGGAAGTGACAGAGACCGGTCTGATCCAGGAAATTCGCAGTTCGCTGGATGTGCTCACCCGGCTGCGGATGAAGGGCATTGAGTTATCAGTGGACGATTTCGGCACCGGTTACTCCTCCCTGCAACAGGCCGGCAACATTCCCGCGACCGAGTTGAAAATCGACAAGTCATTTGTCATGAATATGCTGCACCGGGATAGTGCCCGGGCCATTGTGGATTCCGTCATTGACATGGGCCGGCGGTTGAACATGCGCGTACTGGCCGAAGGGATTGAATCGGAAGACACCCTGCATGCGTTGCGGAAGGCCGGATGCCGGTTGGGCCAGGGATTTCTGTTCAGCCGGGCGTTGCCCTGCAACCGGTTCCTGGACTGGATCACCTCAAACTGACACCGCCCGCCCGCGGGGAAATTCATTGAAATAACAAGAACCCGGTATCCCCTCCGGTTGACCATCCAAAAACACCACTGCCGAACGTCCGCGGGGTGCGGTACAATACCCCCCATGATCGGATCAAGTAA
>CAZDKZ010000100.1:0-4478 GCA_964506215.1 uncultured Holophagae bacterium | reverse complement strand
TGTGGTCCCCGTTGCACATTGTCACGGTGGCCGGGATTATCCTGGTGGTGATCGGTTACGGGATGTACCAGCCGGCAGCCTACGCGGCGGTCCGGAAGTTCACCAACCCCAAGTCCGCCGGGATGGCCTATGCCATGCTGTATGCATTGATGAACCTGGGCGGCTACCTGCCTTCCTTCATGTTCCTGCTGCGGGATGACGATTATGCCGGGCTGGGCATTGTGGGGACCTACTGGTTTTACACCGGCCTTACGGCGGTTGCCCTGTTCCTGACGGTCATGATCCTGACGAAGAAAACTGTGAACCAGGCAATTGAAAAAGCCAAAGCCGAAACCGAGGCCATGAAAGCGGAAGCAGCAGAAAAGAAGGAAACCGAAGAAAAGACAGAAACAACCGAAGAGGTCGGCGAACCGAAACTGCCCATCCACTGGTGGGGGATTGCCGCCGTTGCCATCTTCTGTGCCGTGTATTTCCTGGATGGAAACGGCCGGTACATCGTGTGCGGTCTGATCGCAATTGCCATGGTCCTGATCGCCACCGTGAAACCCGTTTACAAGTGGGTGGCCCTCCATCCGTTCTCTGATCTCCGGTTTTTCTTCTTCATTTTCGCGCTGATCCCGGTACAGACCCTGTTCACCTACAACTGGCTGATCCTGCCCCAATACATCAACCGGACCTATGAAGGGGTAATCGGCAAGTATTTTGAACTGGCCTCCAACTTCAACCCGCTGCTCATCTTCCTGTTCGTACCCATCGTAACGGCATTGACCCAGAAGCGGAAGGTATACAACATGATGATCATCGGTACCACCATCATGGCGGCACCCGCATTCCTGCTGTCCATTGAACCCACCTGGTATACCCTGTTCGGCTACCTGCTGATCATGACCATCGGTGAAGCCATGTGGCAACCCCGGTTCCTTCAGTATGCAGCCGAAATCGCACCGGAAGGCCGTACCGGGGTGTACATGGGCGTCGCCCAGTTCCCCTGGTTCATGACCAAGGTGATCGTTCCCCTGTATTCCGGCTACATGCTCACCCGGTATTGTCCGCCGGAAGGCGCCCGGGACACCGAGAGCATGTGGCTGATCTTCGCCTGCATTGCCATGGTGACACCGGTCCTGCTGATACTTTCCCGCAAGTGGATGCTGGCCGGCATGAAAGACCGTCACGACGATTGATTCAGTCATTTTCACATCGTTGAACCCACAGGGACGGGAGCCATTCCCGTCCCTTTTATTTGTCTTTCCATCGCCGATGAACTATATTCTGATCAGGAACCAGGAGGTAGTTCAATGGTAGTTGAGAAGCGACGTTTCCGCCGCCGGGCCATTTCCAGGCTTGTTGGCTATGAGACCAAGCGGGGGGAGATCCAGTTTGGAATGACCGGCAACCTGTCCCGCGGCGGCATGCTGATTAAGAGCCCCTATCCGATTGAACCGAAACAGGATTTTACATTTTATGTCGGCCTGGACAACGAGGTCGTGGCCATCCCCGGAAAGACACGGGAATGTCTGAGGCGAAACGGCATGTTCCACATCCGCGTGATGTTTGACAGGCAATTTCCCCGCAACGTCTGATCGATCCGGCAGAACTGCACGCTGAAATTATTCTTCATTTCCCTGTTGCCCATCCCGCGGGTTTTTTGTGCTGCTGTGCCCCTGGTTCGTTTCTGCTACAATGTGGCCGTCCAAACTCAGTTGAAGCGGAAAGGAATACCCGATGGACTGCATCATTTCCGGCCTCTATACCGATTTCTATGAACTGACAATGGCCCAGGCCTACTACAATTCGGAACTCCGTAACGCCACCGCCACTTTTGACCTGTATTTCCGAAGCAATCCCTTTGAGGGCGGTTATGCCATATTTGCCGGTCTGGAAGAAGCCATCCAGGCGCTGACCTTGTTCCGCTTTTCAACAGAAGACCTGGCATACCTGGAGAAACAGGGATTTCAGCCGGAATTCCTCGACTATCTCAAGAACTTCAAGTTCAACGGCGACATCCACGGGTTCCGGGAAGGGGACGTGGTGTTCGGAGGGGATATCCTGTTACGGGTAACCGCCAACGTGATGGAAGGCCAGCTGGTCGAAACCCTGCTGTTGAACATCATCAATTTCCAGACATTGATCGCCACCAAGGCCATGCGCACCGTTCATGCGGCCCGGGGCCGCAGCGTGGTGGATTTCGGCATGCGACGGGCCCAGGGGCTGGCCGCCATGGCCGCCAGCCGGGCCGCCTATATCGGTGGCGTGGACGGCACATCCAACACGGCCGCTGCCGCCCGGTATGGTATTCCCGCAACGGGCACCCATGCCCACAGCTGGGTCCAGGGATTTGATTCCGAACTGGACGCTTTCCGTGCATTTGCCGGCATTTACCCGGACAGAACCACCCTGCTGGTGGACACCTATGACACGCTGGGCATTGGGATTCCCAATGCCATCCAGGTTGCACGAGAACTGCGGAAAAAAGGCGGAAGGCTGGGCGCCGTCCGGCTGGATTCGGGTGACCTGGCCTATTTCAGCCGAAAGGCCCGTGCAGCGCTGGACGAAGCGGGACTGGAAGACGTAAAAATCGTTGCGTCCAACCAACTGGACGAACGGCTGATCGTGTCCCTGCTGGAACAGGGCGCACCCATTGACATATTCGGTGTCGGTACAAGGCTGGTGACCGGTCAGGGACAACCGGCACTGGACGGGGTGTTCAAACTCAGCCAGTTGAATGACCGTCCTACCTTGAAATTTTCCGAGAACCCCGAAAAAATCAACCTGCCGGGACGCAAACAGGTGGTCCGCTATGTGAACGGAGAAAACCGGTTTGCGCTGGATGGCATTCTGCTGGACGATGAAGATGTGAGCCGGATCCGGGTCGTCCGGCATCCTTCAGTGGAATTCAAGCGCACCCGTATAGACCGGGAGCATTTCTCGCCGGAAACCGTTTTCCATCCCATCATGAAAGCCGGCCAGGCTGTCATGACATTCCCCGAGCTGGCAACCGTCCGATCCTTTGCCCGTGAACGCTTCAACCGGTTGCCGGACGGTCACAAACGGTTCGTGCATCCGCACGTCTATCGGATCGGCCTCAGTAACGCCCTGTACAACCTGAGACGGGAACTGATCAAGAAGAGGAGAACAACACTGTGAAATATCCATGCCTGCTGGTTGTGGACGTACAGAACGATTTCTGCCCCGGCGGTGCGTTGGGTGTACAGGATGGGGATGAAGTCATTCCGGTAATCAACCGGATCATGCACAAGTTTGACCTGGTGATCGCCACCCGGGACATGCATCCTGCAGATACCGTGCACTTTGAAAAATGGCCGCCCCACTGCGTTGCGGGCACACACGGTGCGGAATTTCACCCGGATCTTGACAGAACGATGATCCACCTGGAACTTGAAAAAGGCACGCGAAACTCCGATGACGGCTACTCGGCATTTGAAGCCACAACGGACAATCTCTACAATATCCTGTCGGAACGGTCCATGGACACCCTGTATATTTGCGGATTGGCAACAGATTATTGTGTGCTCAACACGGTACTGGATGCACGGGAAGCCGGGTTGCATACCTGTGTCATCAGCGATGCCATCCGGGCTGTCAACGTGTCTCCGGAAGACGGGGAACAGGCAATCCGTGAAATGGAAGCAGCAGGAGCCGTTTTCCTGACTTCAAAAAAACTGTAATACTGTCTCCTAAATGAGAAAGATTCCTGCTGGGACGGGTCCTTTGTGCTAAAATCTACCCGACTATGGGCCTGGAGGGGGTGTATGCGAAAATCACTGGTAACCGTACTTGTCCTGATATTCATTTCAATGCCTGCACTGGCAAAGGAAGTGACCATCACGATACTTGCAACAACGGACATTCACGGAAACGTGTCCGGGTATGATTATGCTTCGGAAGAAGACCTGGGATACGGTCTGCTCCAGGCAGCAACCCAGGTAAAGAACATGCATCAGGAACGGAAAAACCTGATCCTGGTGGATCTGGGTGACGCCCTTTCAGGAAATGCATTGCCGTTTTATCACAAACACTTCCAGCCCGAAGCTGTGAATCCGGTAATTGCGGTCATGAATGAAATGAAATATGACGTGGCTGTCCCGGGTAATCATGATTTTGATTTCGGGGTGGAACATTTTCTGGGTTCCGCCAGCCAGAGCCGGTTCTCCTGGACATCGGCCAACATTCTCCCTGCGGGTGACGACACCGCATTGATGTATGACAGCGTCATCGTGGAACGAAATGGTGTCAAGGTCGGCTTCTTCGGCCTGACCACACCGGTCACAGCCAGGACCCTGCCGCCCGCGCTGATCACTGATGTGCTATTCACCGACATGGTCCAGGCGGCGCAGAAAGCCGTGACATCCTTGAAGCAACAGGGTGCCAACGTAATCATCGGGCTGGCCCACAGTGGGCGTGGCGACAAGGTGCAGGAAGGTGAATTGCATGAAAATGCTGTCTACCAGGTCATTGAG
>CAZDKZ010000099.1:0-6813 GCA_964506215.1 uncultured Holophagae bacterium | reverse complement strand
TCCGAAGTGAACGGAAAACCATGGAAATAAATGGGCATCACATCCACGCCCCTTCGCTGGAGCCGCCAGGCCGCCACCGGCGAATCAATGCCACCGGACAACAGCACGGCCACCCGGCCGGATACACCAACGGGCAAACCGCCCACCCCGCGTATGGTCCGGCAATGGACGTAGACACCAGACTGCTGAATTTCCACACCCACGGTCATTTCCGGTGCCCGCACGTTCACCGGGATATCAATGTCATGGATCAACAGCCAGCCACCCAGTTCCCGGGCCAGTTCCGGGGACGTCAGGGGAAAGGTCTTGTCCGCACGCTTAACCTTAACCTTGAATGTCGACGGTCTGCGTTTCAGTTGCTTCACCTGTTTCAGCGCGGACGCGCCCATGGCGTCCAGGTTCTTTTCCACCCGCTCACCGGAAGATACCGACACCACGCCGGGAATCCGCGCCAGCAAATCGCCGGTACGTTCCGGATCGTCTCCATTCTCCCGGACAAACAACCGTCCCCGTTCCGTTTCCAGTACGAACGCAATATCCGCCCGCTTCAAAGTACGCCGGATATTCCGTTCCAGCGCCTGATGAAACATTCGGCGGTTTTTCCCCTTTATCCAGATTTCGCCAAAGCGAACAATGTGTATGATCTCCATCTCACTACCTCCAAAGCCCGTTCATTGTACACCAAACCCGCCGACATGGTCACCCGGCCGAATTCAGCTGTTTCATTCCACCTGTTGCGCCACCATGGTATAATTCGCACCAGTTGGAGGACCGTATGATTGCCGAATTTTCCATCGTTCCAATGGTGAATGGAGAGTCCATCTCCCCCCACGTGGCCCGGATCCTGCGCCTGGTCAAGGATAGCGGACTGGACCACCAGCTGACCGCCATGGGCACCATCGTGGAAGGCGAACCGGAATCCGTCTTCAACCTGATCCTGAACTGCCACCTGGAGATGAAGCAGGTGGCCAACCGGGTCCTGACCCGTATCAGCATTGACGACCGCGGGGATGTACTGAACCGGATGACCCGGAAAACAAAATCCGTACTGGAAAAACTCGATGAATGATGATCCCAGGCTGGACCCTGAATTGACGGAAGAGCCGGAAACAACCGGTGAAGAAGAACGGACAGACGACGTGGTACCCGAAACGGACACCGAACCGCTACTGGTGACGGAACCCGAACCGGATCCCCATGGCGAAGCCAATGCCCAGGAACTGCGGCGCATGGCATGGCGGAAGCGGCGGAAACAGATCCTCAAATGGTCAATTGTACCCATCCTGCTCCTGCTTGCCCTGGCTGGCGGTCATGTTACCGGACACCTGATCCTGAAAACCGGTCGGAACCACACCCTGATGGACCGGCTCAAGTCCTTCAAACCCAAGTTGATCACCAAGGTTTACGACATCAACGGCCAGATGATCGGCACATTCTCCCGGGAGAAGCGGGAACTGATTACCTACAAGGAAATCCCCCAATCTTTCATAAACGGCCTGGTGGCCACCGAGGACTCCCAGTTCTTCAACCACATCGGGGTCGACCCCCTGGGCGTCATGCGGGCTGCCATCAACAACGTGCTGGCCGGGGAAGTGGTCTCCGGCGCGTCCACCCTGACCATGCAGCTGGTCCGCCTGATCACCGAGCAGCGGCAAACCTCCATGAAACGGAAAATCACCGAGGCGGTGCTGGCGATCCAGATCGAACGAATGTTCACCAAGGAAGAAATTTTTGAACGGTATGCCAACCTGGCCTACCTGGGCCATGGCCTGTACGGCATCCAGGCGGCCTCCCAATACTACTTCGGCAAGGACGCAGCCGAGCTGACCCTGCCCGAGAGCGCCCTGCTGGCCGGCCTGATTCAAAGCCCGTACCGCCATTCGCCGCGCCGGGACCTGGACGCGGCAAGGAAGCGGCGCAACCATGTGCTCAAGCGCATGAAGGTCGAAGGACACATTACCGAGGAAGAATACGCGGCCACCATCGAAGAACCGGTGGTGATCACCGAATCCGATGACGCCCCCAAGCGACGGGTGGGTGCCTACTTCCTGGAAGAGGTCCGGAAATATCTGTTCGACCGGTATGGCATGGACCAGGTGCTGGACGGTGGACTCAATGTGTACACCACGCTGGACCTGAAACTCCAGGCCGTGGCCGAGGAAGCCCTGCGCAAGGGACTCAAAGACCTGGACAAACGCCAGGGACTTCGGCTGGAAGACAAGCGGTTCATCGACAAGGAAACCATCAATGACTACTGGTCACCCACCTGGAACACAGCCATCCAGGAAGGAACGGTAGTCGACGGCCTGGTCGTGGACGTCAAGCCCCGGAAAGCCACCATCCGCATCGCCAAGACCGACATTTCCATCGGCAAGTATGAAGTTGTCTGGACCAAGGCAGTACATTTATCCGACATCCTCAGCGTGGGGGACGTGCTGTCGTTCAAGATCCACAAATGGGATGTGGAAAAGAACAAGTACAACATTTCGCTGGATCAGGAACCCAAAGTGGAAGGCAGCCTGCTGGCGGTCAACCACCACAGCGGTGAAATCATGGCCATGGTGGGCGGCTATGACTTTGGTCGGTCCGAGTACAACCGGTCCTGGCATCCCGATGCCCTGCGCCAGTCCGGTTCGGTCTTTAAACCCTTGCTCTATGCCGCAGCAGTGGACAGCGGGTTCACGCTGGCAGACACATTTTTCGACGAACCCACCATGTTCCTGGACCAGGGACTGTTCTACGTGGACGAAAACCGGGAAGCCCGACAGTTTGAATTGACACCGGAATTCAAGAAAAAGATCGAGGAGGGGGAACTGGACGAACCGGAACCCTACCTGCCCAACAACTATCATCGCTCTTATGACGGCCTGATCACCCTGCGCACCGCCCTGGAAAAATCCAAGAACATCGTATCCGTCAAGCTGTTTAACCGGGTGGGTCAACGGAAGATCCGCCGGTTTGCCCGCAGACTGGGCATTGAGACCCATATCCCCCCGTTCCTGTCTTCCGCCCTGGGCGCAACCAGCGTATCCTTGCGGGAAATCGTCAAGGCATACGGCACCATGGCCAACAACGGGACCCGGACCGAACCGTTCTTCGTCCGCCAGGTCACCGACAACTATGGGAAAACCCTGGAAGAGAACAAACCCCTGACCGTCCACGCCATTTCGCCCGCGACGGCTTATCTTGCGGTTTCCGGCATGAAAGGCGTGATCAAGCGGGGTACCGGTATCCGGGCATCGGGCCTGGACTGGAACCTGTGCGGCAAAACCGGTACCACGGACAACTATACCGACGCCTGGTTCGTGGGATCGGATCCCGACCTGACACTGGGCGTCTGGGTGGGCTTCGACATCCAGCAGACCCTGGGGGAAGACGAAACCGGTGCCCGGGCGGCGTTGCCCATCTGGATTGACTTCATGAAGGCCTATATCAAGGACCGCCCCAAGCGGGACTGGGACGTGCCGGAAAATATTATCCGTGTATCGGTGGACCGCCGAACCGGCCTGATCGCCAATCCGCCTGCAGGATGTGACCAGCGGGACATGATCCTGGAAACCTTCCGGAAGGGGACCGAACCACTGGAACGGTGCACCCGTGAAATTCATGAAATCCTGGGGCTGCCCTACTACATGCAGCATGGCAAACGGGTGGTGGTGGACCCGGAAACCGGCGAACCCAGACCCAATATTGAATTTATCATTCCGCACCCCAGACGGCGGTGAAGAAGACGGACCCAACCACGTATGATTATTGAATTTGATTTTCAATCCGACCAAGGAGGAGAAATGAAGCGCATGATGAGTTTCATGATGATGGGACTGCTGCTTGCAACCGGGGCAGCAGCCCGGGAACGAAAAGACGTACCGGAACAGTACACCTGGAACCTGGCCGACATCTACGCCACCCAGGATGATTTTATCGCCGCACGAACCGCGTTTGCAGAAAATCTGCCGGAAATCGTCAAGTTCCAGGGCACCCTGAACAACGGCCCGGACGTCATGCTGGACTGTCTGTCCACCATGTCCGACGTGATAAAAACATACAGCCGGCTGTCCTCTTACGCATCCATGAACGGGGACACCAACCTGAAGGACCAGGGGGCATTGAAGCTGAAGCAGGAAACCCGGCAGATCGGGATCGAGTTCTCCAAGGCCACCGCGTGGCTGGTACCGGAAATCCTGGCCCTGGGGGAAGAAAAGATCCAATCCTACCTGAAAGCAGAACCGAAACTGGCACCCTACCGGATGCAGCTGGAAGAAATCATCCGCAAGGCACGGCACACCCTGTCAACGGAAGAAGAGACCCTGCTGTCCGCCACCGGCCTGCTCTCGGGCACACCGTATGACACCTACGGGATTTTCACCAACTCCGACCTGCAGTTCCCCAAGGTTACCCTGTCCAGCGGGGAAGAGATCCAGTTGAGCCAGGCGGCTTATGGCAAGTACCGGGCATCGGCCAACCGGGCGGACCGGGAAACGGTATTCAACGCCTTCTTCGGTACCTACAAGGACTACGCCAACACGTTGGGTACGCTGCTGTACGCGGGCCTGAAACGGGATTGGTTCTATGCATCCACCCGGAAATATGAAACCAGCATGAAGGCCGCCCTGAACGGCAACAATATCCCGGTGCAGGTATATGAGCAACTGCTCACGGACATCCATGCCAACCTGCCCTCACTGCACCGCTACCTGAAACTGCGCCAGAAAATGATGGGCCTTTCCAACCTGAAATATTCCGACCTCTATCCCTCCCTGGTGAAGGAAGTGGACCTGCAGTATCCCATCGACGAATCCATCGGCCTGGTGCTGACATCCATGGAACCGTTGGGCAAGGAATACGTGGATGCATTGAAAGTGGGCCTGGAATCCCGCTGGATGGACGTGTATCCCACCGAGGGGAAACGGTCCGGCGCCTATTCCAACGGCTCCTGCTATGACGTACACCCGTACGTGCTGTTGAACCACAACGACGACTATGAGTCCCTCTCTACCATGGCCCATGAATTCGGCCATGCCATGCACAGCTATTTTTCCAACAAGTATCAGCCCTACCCCACGTCCGACTATTCCATCTTCGTGGCGGAAGTGGCTTCCACCTTCAACGAAAATCTGCTGAACAACTATCTGCTCCAGCAGACCGACGATCCCAAGGTGAAACTGTTCCTGCTGGGCGGCGCCCTGGAACGGATCCGCACCACCATCTTCCGCCAGGCCATGTTTGCGGAATTTGAAAAGATCACCCATGAAGCGGTGGAAAAAGGTGAAGCACTGACCGGCGACCGGTTCACCGAAATCTACCTGGACCTGGTCCGCACCTATTACGGTCATGACGAAGGGGTCTGCGAAGTGGACGAACTGTACGGCAACGAATGGGCGTTCATCCCCCATTTCTACTACAACTATTACGTGTACCAGTATGCCACCGGCCTGGTGGCCGCCACCGCACTGTCCGAACAGGTCATCGCGGGCAAACCGGGTGCCGCCGAAGCCTACTTCGGTTTCCTGAAAAGCGGCTCTTCCGACTATCCCATTACCATCCTGCGGAAAGCCGGTGCCGACCTGGAAACGGCCGAACCCTTTGCCATCACCATGAAGGTATTCAACCGGATCATGGACCAGATTGAAGCCACACTGGCTGAAATCGAAAAACAATAATCACTTGAGGGGGCCGGTAACTGCCGGCCCCTGTTCAATCACCTGCGTATGGAGTAACCATGTTGGACCTGGATCACGGACTGGACATTGTGGAACTGGCACTGGCCGAAGACATGCCCGCCGGGGACGTCACCACCGACAGCATCTTCACCAGCCGCTGGGAACCGGTGACGGCCTCCCTGAAAACACGGGAACGGTGCGTGGTGGCCGGCTACCCGGTAGTGGACCGGATTTGTGACCATTTTCCGGACATGGAAATTGAGGCCATCATCGAAGACGGGGGCCATGCCCATCCCGATGATGTACTGTTGACCATCACCGGCAACCCCGCGTCCATTCTCAAGGCCGAGCGGACCATGCTCAACTTCCTGCAGCGGCTGTCCGCCATTGCCACCCGCACCAACGACGTGGTCAAAATGCTGGCCGGCTCAGATATCCGCCTGCTGGACACCCGGAAGACCGCGCCCGGCATGCGGGCCCTGGAAAAATTCGCGGTGCGCATGGGCGGCGGGCACAACCACCGGGGCTCCCTGTCCGACGGGGTGCTGATCAAGGAGAACCATATCCGCGCCGCCGGGTCCATTACCGAGGCGGTTTCCAGGTGCAAGAAGGCGGTGAGCCACCTGATTCGCGTGGAAGTGGAGGTCACCAACCTGGCGGAGCTGGATGAAGCGCTGGCGGCGGGGACGGATGGCGTGCTGCTGGACAACATGAGCATCGACGACATGCGCGCGGCGTGTGAGCGGAAAGACACGCACGACTTCTTCATCGAGGTCTCCGGCGGCATCACTGCCGACCGGATCAACGAACTGAAAACGCTGCCAATCGACTTCATCTCCATGGGAGCGATTACGCACTCAGCTGGAATTATTGACATGACCCTGCTGTTCTGACAGCGGGAGCTGGGTCTGTCCCGCGAAGCTGACGCTTCGCTCCCGGTCACAATCCCAACCGACTCACCTGAATACCCGTATTCGTGATCCGGCTGGAATTGCGCCCGCCTGCATTCGCACGGACTGATCCCAGCTCCGTGTCATCACGGCGCAGCATGAACAACCGTGTTTGCGCCGCAGCACTCCCCCCCCCACCCCTCTCTTGACCGAGGCGAAAGTCCCGGACCATCTCTGTCCGTTCCCTCCATACGCTCTTCGTC
>CAZDKZ010000098.1:0-6909 GCA_964506215.1 uncultured Holophagae bacterium | reverse complement strand
GTCACGGACAAACCGTCATGGGTACGGTCTACGGTTATCGGTACATCAGCGGCCCAGACCGCTGTGCCAATCAGGATCATCAAGCAGGTTATCAAGGTGCGCATATTGGTGCCTCCTCGTTTCTCTCAAGGTCAGACCTAAAGTGTATGTCATTATCCGAATTCTTCAATACCCAAATGGTCTCATTTGACCGGTATCACACCGGATTTGCGTGGTTTCAATCGGGGGACAGTGTGCTGGCATCCGTCTTGCACTTCCATTACCGTGAATGACAAACGAAAAAGGAGGCAGTCATGAAAAGCAGGAACATCTGGATCTGGATCATCGCACTGACGTTGACCTTCAGCGGCGGTGCCATGGCACAGGAAGCAGAAGACGAAATCCTCTATGGCGCCGGGGCCGCATTCGCGCGGCTGGTGGCCACAGAGGGCGAAACAACCATCAACAGGGAATCTTCCGAAAAGATGGATGGCGCTGCCAACTTGTCCATTGAACCCCTGGACACCCTGTCCACCGGATGGGGCGGACGGGCGGTTGTACAGTTCCTGGACGGCAGTCTCCTGAAGCTCAATGAACAGAGCCGGGTGGATTTCCTGGAAATCGGCAGCATGGGGGAAGAAACCCAACTGACATTGCTGGCGCGGCTGTGGGAAGGCAATCTCTTCCTGGATATTTCCGACGACGAGAATGTCCCCAACCGCAGTTTCCGGCTGGACACCGAGGATATCACCCTGTATTTCCTGTCCGGCGGCCGATACCGGATCGACAAGCGCCAGGGAGAAACTGTCCTCAAGGTGATCAGCGGCACGGTGGAAGTACGGAATGCCAACGGTTCCACCCTGTATCACGCTGGTGAACAGGCATTGGCACGCACCGGTTATGCCAATGTGTACAAGACCTATTTCAACACCTTTGAGCTGGATACCTTTGATACCTGGGCCATGAACAACTATACCCGTCGCGCAACAGCAGGCAGCGAATATGTGCCGGAAGAACTCCGCTACTATGCCGCTGACCTGGACGACAACGGCACCTGGTACTATGACGACAACCTGACCACCTATGTCTGGCAGCCCAGCGTGGTTGTAACGGACTGGTCGCCCTATTCCAACGGATACTGGTCCTGGTCGCCCTGGGGCATGAGCTGGGTTTCCCATTATTCCTGGGGCTGGGCACCGTTCCACTATGGCAGCTGGGACTGGTCCATCCGTTTCGGCTGGGTCTGGATCCCGGGCCGTCATTATTCCCCCGCATGGGTCAGCTGGTGCCACTGGGACAACTACATGGGCTGGTATCCCTATAACCATCACCACTGGCGCCGGTATCACCGGGGACATGTGACCCGGCATCACCATCGTCACCACCGGCTGGTATATGCACACGAGGACAGATTTTATCATCGGAACAACCGGTGGGCGCGCAGAGATGTACCGGAGGGCCGTGGTGTCACCCGGGTAGACCGGCCCATCGCCCCCAAGCGGGACCAGTTGACCCGATCGCCCCGTGAAGCGGTCCGGCAGGCGGTAGCCAGACCGGTCAACCGGGAAGTCATCCGGCAGCAGCAGACCACGGTGCGGAAACAGACAGAGACCCGGCTGAACAGCCGTGCCGAACGGGTCACCGTAACTCGGGGCAGCGGCACCAGCAGGGAATCGGCCATCATCCGCACACCGGAAATCCGCAGCCGTGACGCTGCCACGACCAGCGGTCGTTCCAACCGGACCATCCAGGACCGGACGGTCCGGCCCCGGGTGGAAAGCCGGTCCTCGACCAGCAGCGGCATCTCCGGCGGCAAGATCATCCGCAGGAGCCCGGTGGAGACGCGGAGTACAACTCCCCGATCCACGACCATCCGGAATGAAAGCAACCGGCCCATCATCAACAATACCCGGTCCACCACCCGGACACCCACGGTGCAGCCCAGGAGTTCCAGCAGTACCCGGTCCACCACGGTGAAACCGCGAACCTCTACCAGTTCCCGTTCAACGGCACCGTCCACGGCAGTGAAACCGCGGAGCAGCACATCCGGTTCCCGCGCAACGATCAACAGTCGGTCTTCCAGCCGCAGCAGCACGCGGAATCCGGTTGTGAGCAGCAACCGGTCCACGGTGAAACCGAAAAGCGGTTCTTCCAGCAGGACGGTAACCCGTTCCTCCTCAAAGACCAAAGTCAAATCAACGTCGAGCCGCTCCAGTTCCCGTTCCAGCGCGACCCGGTCCAGTTCGTCCTCATCCAGCAGCAGCCGGTCCACAACAACCCGGAAACGCTGAACCGCAACGGTTACCTCCATCAGGAAAGGGGGAGCATCTGCTCCCCCTTTCTCTTTCCATAATCTGGTTTCAATGGTTCACTGACCGGGCCACGCTCCGGTGTTCAGATAATCGTCCATGGCCGCCGCGGCCTTCTTACCGGCACCCATGGCCAGGATTACCGTTGCCGCACCGGTAACAATGTCGCCCCCGGCAAATACACCGGGCTTGGTGGTCCGACCGTCATCATCCGCCTGGATGTTGCCCCACTTGTTGGTTTCCATGCCCTCGGTTGTTTCCTGCACCAGCGGGTTGGGTCCCTGCCCGATGGACATGACCACGGTTTCCACCGGGAACTCAAACTCGGAGTCTTCAATCGGCACCGGTCTCCGGCGGCCGGACGCATCGGGTTCACCCAGCTCCATCCGGATGCACTTCAACGACTTGACCCATCCCTTGTCATCTCCCTGGATGGAGATGGGATTGGTCAGCAGTTGCATGATAATGCCCTCTTCCTTGGCATGGTGGACTTCTTCCAGCCGGGCCGGCAACTCGGATTCGGACCGCCGGTACACGATGTACACTTCTTCACTGCCCAATCGCAGCGCGGTACGGGCCGCATCCATGGCCACGTTACCGCCGCCGATCACCGCGGTACGCCGCCCCACGTTAATGGGGGTGTCCGCCCTTGGGAAATCATATGCCCGCATCAGGTTGGAGCGTGTAAGGAATTCGTTGGCGGAATAGACGCCGTTGAGGTTTTCACCGGGAATGTCCATGAAATACGGTAACCCGGCCCCGGTAGCAATGTAAACCGCGTCAAATCCCTCTTCCTTCATCAGTTCATCCACCGTGAAAAGCTTGCCGATCACATAGGAGGAATGGATGGTCACACCCATTTTACGCAGATTGTCCACTTCAATGTCCACGATGCGCTTGGGCAGCCGGAATTCCGGGATCCCGTACACCAGCACACCGCCGGGCTTGTGGAGGGCCTCGAATATGGTCACGTCATGACCCATCTTGGCCAGCTCACCGGCACAGGTCAGACCGGACGGACCTCCACCCACAATGCCCACCCGTTTCCCGGTGGACGGCGCGAGCTGGAAGGCTTCATCCTTGCCGCTGGCCATGAACCAGTCTGCCGCAAACCGTTCCAGACGGCCGATGGCAACCGGCTCAAACTTGTTGGACAACACACACTTGACCTCGCACTGGTCTTCCTGGGGACAGACCCGCCCGCACACGGCCGGCAGCGCGTTGTCTTCCTTCAATGCCAGGTAGGCCTTCTCAAACTGGCGTTCACCGATAAACCGGATAAACTTGGGTATGTTCACGCCCACCGGGCAACCGTCCACGCACAACGGACGCTTGCACTGGAGGCAACGATAGGCTTCTTCCACTGCCAGGGTTTCGTTGTATCCCAGTGCCACTTCTTCAAAATTGCCCCGGCGGATTTCGGCGGGCTGTTCCGGAATATCTGTCCGTGGTTTCTTGGGGTTGGGTTTCCACTGGTTATCAGCCATGATGACCTCCGCAACCACACTGCCCTTTGTGTTCTTCATACCGGTCCAGGGCCTCTTTTTCCTGCTCCCGGTACATCTGCTGGCGCTTCATCAGTTCATCGAAGTCCACGTCATGGCCGTTGAATTCCGGACCGTCCACGCAGACGAACTTGGTCCGCCCCCCCACGGTCACCCGGCAGGCACCGCACATGCCGGTACCGTCCACCATGATGGAGTTGAGACTGACCACGGTTTCCAGCTCATACTTGCGGGTCAGGTTGGAGACGACTTTCATCATGATGGCCGGACCGATGGCCACCACCAGGTCCACCGTTGTGCCCTTGTCCAGGATCTCCTGGATTTCATCGGTCACAAAACCATGACGGCCCTTGGAACCGTCATCGGTGGTGTAATACAGCTCGTCACTGACCGCTGCCATTTCGTCTTCCATGATGAAGAGGTTTTCACTGCGGGCACCCAGGATTGTAATGATATGATTGCCGGCTTCCTTCAAGGCTTTTGTGATGGGATAAATGGGCGCAGTGCCGATACCGCCGCCCACGCAGATCACGGTACCGAACTTGTCGATGTGGGTGGCCTTGCCCAACGGACCCACCACGTCATACATGGTGTCTCCCGCCTGCAACGCCGCCATTTCCATGGTGGACTTGCCCACCTCCTGGAAAATCACGACAATTTCACCCTTATCGGGATCCTTGTCGGCCACCGTCAGGGGAATCCGTTCCCCGTTCTCACCGTTGATCAGAATCACAAACTGGCCGGGCTTGTGCTTTTTTGCGATCAAGGGCGCATCAATCACCATCCGTGTCACGTTCGGCGCAATCTGAGAAACGTCGACAATCCTGTATTGCATGTTTCCCCCTGGCGTGTATTGGAATAATATTATCAAACAATGAAAAGGGGACTCAACTCAAAACAGGTTGGGCCGATGGTCAGGGGCGATGGAAACGACGGAACAGCGCCTGCAGGATGGAACAGGCGCGGTTGTAAATGGTCGGCTGTTTGCTGGCCCGGGGACCGGCAATATTCAGTACACGGATCCGGTTTTCGATGATCCATGCGTCCATTTCATCCAGGTCGTGACCGGCTTCCAGGTCCACAACCAGTACCGGTTTGTTGAAATGGTGGCACTTTTCCACCGTATGGGCGGTGCCCCCTTCGGGCGCCCCCATTGTCAGGACCAAAGTCCCATCGGTGTCCCGGACATTCCAACCGGTACGGACCCGATACTGGGGGGATCGGGTTTCCATCAACGGATAACAAACGTCCAGTGGACCATCCTCGGTACGCCTCCCCTTTGGTATCCATCCGCCCACCGGGATCCCGACGGTCATAGCCGCGTCCAGCCCTGCCCGGTCTACCCCGGTCTGTCCACCCGATACAATCTTCTCCAGGGTCCATGTGTTTGATGTCATGACGCTCTCCAAACAAAAAACGGGCGCCCACAAAGGAACGCCCGTTCAATTGAATTCATTCTGTTTGCTACATTCTCCGCCGGTGACGGGCGAAACCCGGAACGTCCTGGCGCACCATGGGCATCTTGTCCAGCATGAACTGGTACCACATTTCGCCATACGCTTTCATCTTGAGCGGCTTCTTGTTCTGGAGCTGTTTCAGGTTGCCCGTGAGACGGGGATCATCCGGCAGCTTCTTCAAACCACGGTTCAACACGCCGACCGCCCCATCCCGGTCCCCGATCTTGTTCAGGCAATAGGCATACAGCGCCCAGATCATGGCTTCCTTGCCGGCAGCTTTTACGGCAACTTCAAACGTCTGCTTCATCTTGTCCTGTTGTTTCCGTTTCAGATAAATCACAGCCAGCATGCCCTTGGCAATGTAATGGGCGGACAATCCCTTCTTCAAATAGGGAAATGCCGCGTCAAAATCACGCTTGTAGTAATACATGGTGCCGATCTGGGCATCCACCTGGGACTTGACGAACGGATGAAGCCACCGATACTTGTAGCCCTGCTTCAATGTTTCGATAGCGCCGTCAATATTCCGGCTCTGGGCCTGTCGATTCACCTGTTCCATCAATTCAGTAAGTTTATTGGCCATCCGCTTCGAAAAGAAATAGAAAAGTCCAACACCAACCAGGATCCCCCCAGGGATTCCGATGGCCGGATGGACATCCACCGCATACAGCAGAATCGCCAGGTCAACTGCGGCAAATAGGGATATGAGAATATTGATCATCCACTCACCTCTCGCTGCTCATGATGTTTCGTACCTGTGGATTATACGTCATTCCGACAATTGTACAACCGGTCAGGAACCGAAAGACGTACCGGTCAGTGTTTCGAAGGCTTCCACGTATTTCTCCCGGGTTCTGGCCACAACGTCATCCGGCAATACCGGTGCGGGGGGGCGCTTGTCCCAACCGGAAGATTCCAGGAAGTCCCGGACATATTGCTTGTCATAACTGAAGGGGCTGGATCCCTCCGCATAGCGGTCTGCGGGCCAGAAACGGGAAGAATCCGGTGTCAGCACTTCATCTACCAGGCAGATTTCACCGTCGATCACACCAAATTCAAACTTGGTGTCTGCAATGATGATACCCCTCTCCAGTGCGAACGCTGCCGCCTGCATGTAAACCGACAGGGAGATGTCTTTCAACCTGTCCGCCGCGTCCTTTCCGATAATCCGGACCATTTCGTCAAAGGAAATGTTTTCATCATGTCCACTGTCGGCCTTGGTGGACGGGGTGAAAATCGGATCCGGCAACCGCGAAGCCAACTGCAGTTCACGGGGCAGCGGAATACCGCATACGGTACCCTGCTTCCGGTATTCCTTGTAGCCGGAGCCCACCAGGTAGCCACGAACAATACATTCCACCGGGAAGACCTCCGCCTTCTTCACAATCATGGACCGGTCCTTCAGATGGGTGCACCGCTGCAACTCATCCGGGAAGCGGCTGAAATCACTTTCCACAACGTGGTTGGATACTTCACCGCCGAACCGGTCAAACCAGAACGCCGAAATCCGGTTCAATACCTTTCCCTTATCGGGGATTTCACTGCCGAGCACAACGTCGAACGCGGAAATCCGGTCCGATGCCACGAACAGAAAATGCTCCCCGAGATCATAGACATCGCGAACTTTGCCTGTTTTTACGGGTTTCATGAAATCACGGG
>CAZDKZ010000097.1:0-7138 GCA_964506215.1 uncultured Holophagae bacterium | reverse complement strand
CAGGGCCACCTGGCGGTAGCGCCCTTCGTCCACCGGATGGATCACGCATACGGATCTGCGATAGCAACTCTCCTCGATCAGGAGACGGGCCTGTTCCACCAGTTCGTCGGGCAGAATATCCCCATATGCGTCAAGGGTATGGATCAGCCATTCAATATCATGCTTGGTTACAGTCATGGAACCTTCCTGTCAGTTATTTCTGACAGAAGTGTAGCACAGGAAACGATCAGTCTTTCCGTCTGGAACCGGGTCTGGGCCTTGGTCGCGGTCCGCCCTGCTTGAACGATCCCCTGCGGCGGCTGCCCGGCGCTTCCGGTTTTGTTTCCTTCTCCACCACGTGAAACGGATGATCGGTATCCACCGGAATCTTCTGACGGATCAGCCGTTCGATATCCCGCAGGTAGCCCATTTCCTCACCGCTGCAGAACGACACCGCGTCCCCTTCCGCACCGGCACGGGCTGTCCGACCGATCCGGTGAACGTAGGTTTCGGGTTCGTTGGGCAAGTCATAGTTGACCACGTGGGTGATGTTCTCCACATCAATCCCACGGGCGGCGATATCCGTTGCAACCAGCACCCGGATCCGGTCAGCTCGAAACGCATCCAGCGCCTCGGTCCGGGCAGTCTGACTCTTGTTCCCGTGAATGGGCGCCGCAGAAATACCCGCGGCGTTCAGTCGCTGAGCCACCCGGTTGGCCATGAACTTCATCCGGGTAAACACAATCACCTTATCGAGCCCTTCATCCTGGAGCAGTTTGACCAGTAACTTGATCTTGTCCTTTTTGCCCACATACATGAGCTTCTGTTCAATCTTCTCAACGGTGGGCTGGTCCGGGGTAATGGTCACTTCCACCGGATTCCGGACCAATGTGCGGGCCAGTCCCAGGACCTCTTCGGACAGTGTCGCGGAGAAAAACAGGGAATGCCGCTTGTCCGGCAGTTGGGCAATTACCTTACGGATGTCATGGATGAATCCCATGTCCAGCATCCGGTCCGCTTCGTCCAACACGAATACTTCCACGTCCTGTAATGACAGATGTCCCTGCTGCATCAGGTCCAGGAGGCGGCCGGGCGTCGCAACCACGATATCCATCCCCCGCTGCAGGCTCTTCACCTGGGGCACCTGGCTGACGCCACCGAAAATCACTGTATGGAACACCTTCAGATGGCAGCCGTAGGTACGAATGCTCTCATCAATCTGCGCAGCCAGTTCCCGTGTCGGCGCCAGCACCAATACACGGGGTCTGCCCTTGACGGATCGTTTCTTGTTCCGGTCCAGGTACTGGAGAATGGGCAATGTAAACGCGGCCGTCTTACCGGTTCCGGTCTGGGCACAACCCAGGATATCCCGGCCTTCCAGCAGATGGGGAATGGATTGTTCCTGGATGGGCGTGGGTTTTACATAACCGGCATCAATCAAAGCCAGCTGCAAGGGCGGAATCAACGACGTAAACACCGTTCCCCGGTCCAGGTTTTCGCGTTCTTCAGACGGCCTTTCAGCCTTCTGCACCGGGCGGGGAACCAGCCTCGGGACCGGTTTCCGTTCGACTTTCTGCTGCCTTTGTTTCTGCCGGGGATGCGGCTGGGTTTTCTGCTGTGGTTTCAGCTTCGGTTGTGCCTGAGACTTCCGGTTCCGATCTTTCTGCGGCTCGTCATCCCGCTTTTCTTTACCATTTTTCTGCTTTGGGTCTTCCGGTCGTCCATCCCGCACCTGTGGCCGACCTTTCCGGTCTCTCCGTTTACGGCCACTGCGAACCGGCTTGTCTTGTTCCGGTCCCTTTACCTGGTCTGTGGGAGACCCGGTATTCACAATGGGTACGTGCAGCGGTGTCGGTTCATTTTCTGAATTCTGGGCCGCAAATTCCTCAATGCTCATCAGGTTCCGTACCGGTTTGCGACGCACCGGTGTGGGTGCCGGACTGGAACCGGGCCGGTTCTGTCGGCCCTTGTCGTGGCCGGACCGGGACGGTTTCCTCGGCGCATAACGTCTCTTATTGTTCAATGGTCAGTGTCCTTTTTCATCTTGTGTTTTTCAAACGCCTGCTGTTTGGAATGAATCAACTCCACGCGCAACAGATGTGGCAGGCGACTCAACCTACCACAAATGGTGCACAAATTCAACCGCGACACCCCTGTGATCCGCACAAAAAAGGGCCCGCCGGATGGCGGACCCTGGTTACAAACTCGATCGGGATGGAATCAGATGAGACCCCGGTTCTTCAGCAAGGGCTCAATGCGCGGTTCCCGTCCACGGAAGTTCCGATACATTTCCATGTAATCCGCAGCACCGTTCTTCTCCAGAATTTCCTTCCGGAACCGGTTGGCCGTGTCCTGGTCATAGAGACCGGCTTCTTCAAATGCTTCGAATGCATCATTGTCCAGCACGCCGGACCAGATGTAGCTGTAGTAACCGGCCGCATACCAGCCCATGATGTGGGCGAAATAGGTGGTCCGATAACGGGGAAGGATTTCCGGAATCAGGCCGATGCTGTCCAGGTAGTCCTGTTCAAACTTGTCAATGTCCAGTTCCTGCTGTTCTTTCAGTGTGTGATAGTTCATGTCCAGCAGACTGGCGGCCAGGTATTCCACCGTCATGAAACCCTGGTTGAAATACTTGCTGTTGCCGATCTTCTGGATCAGCGCATCCGGAATGGCTTCACCGGTCTGGTAATGCTTGGCATATACCTTCATCACATCCGGGTGGGTTGCCCAGTGTTCCATAATCTGGCTGGGCAATTCCACGAAGTCGGTGGAAATGTAGGACGTTTCGTAGGTCACCTTGGAGAGCATACCGTCCAGCGCGTGGCCGAATTCATGGAACAGGGTTTCCACTTCATCAATGCTCAGCAGTGCGGGGGTGTCCCCGGAAGGCTTGGTAAAGTTGCAGACCACGGTCACGATGGGCGTGATCCGTTTCCCGTCCTTCATGTGCGAATCCCGGTAGCCACCGCACCACGCGCCCTGGCGCTTACTGGCGCGGGGGTGAAAGTCCATGTACAGAACGGCCAGGTGAGAACCGTCCGCTTCCTTCACTTCAAATACCTGTGCATCCGGATGGGGGCGCGGCATATCGGTCAGCTCGTGGAAGGTCAGACCGTACAGTTTATTGGAAACATGGAACACGCCGTCACGGACCTTGTCCCGTTCAAAGTAGGGGCGCAGTTCGCTGTCATCCAGGTCATACTTCTGCTTTCTCAGTTTTTCCGCGTAGAACCACCAGTCCCAGGAAGCCAGCTTGAAATCGCCGCCTTCCGCATCAATGATGGCCTGCATTTCCTTGACTTCCTGCCTGGCAACCGGCAGCGCGGCATCCCACAGGCGGTTCAACAGGTCATAGACGTTGTCCGGATTACCGGACATACGGGTTTCGGTTGCATAATGGGCATAAGTGGGATAACCCAGGAGCTTTGCCCGTTCCACACGGAGGTTCATGATCCTGGCAACGATGGCCTTGTTGTCCTGTTCGTTGTCATTGTCACCCCGGTGGGCATAGGCCATGTACAGTTTTTCCCGCAGGTCGCGATTGGTGGCATAGGTCAGGAACGGCAACATGCTGGGCTTGTGGGTAGTAAACACCCATTTGCCTTCCAGCCCGGCTTCTGTTGCCGCATCTGCCGCACCCTGGATGACGGATTCCGGCAATCCGTCCAGGTCCGCTTCGTTTTCAACCACCAGTTTATAGTCGTTGGTTTCATTGAGCAGGTTCTGACTGAACTGGACGCCCAGCGTGGACAGTTCCTGGTTGATTGCTTTCAGCTTATCCTTGTCTTCATCAGACAACAGGGCACCGGCACGAACATAGCCGTTGAACATCCGTTCCAGGATGTACAGCTGTTCCTTTGTCAGGTCCAGGTCCGCCCGCTTGTCATAAACGGCCTTCACCCGTTCAAACAGACCCTTATTCAACCGGATCTTATCCGCATGGGCCGCCAGCTTGGGTGACATTTCCCGGTTGATCGCCTGGATTTCATCGGTGGTGTTGGCTGAATTTAATCCGTAAAATACGGTAGATACCTTGCCCAGCAATTCACCGGTGCCATCCAGTGCTTCGATGGTATTGGCGAACGTGGGTTCCTCGGTATTGTTCACAATGGCATCGATTTCCGTCAGCTCGATTTCCATACCCTTCTCAAAAGCAGGGACATAATGCTCTGCCTTGATCTGGTCAAAGGGCGGCAGTTGGAATGGCGTTTCATAGTCCGTAAAGAAAGGATTCATAGCTGTATCCTTATCAGCGGCTCCGCCGCAGGCAATCAGCAGGACGCCTGCGAAAATCAGAATCAGTTTTTTCATCGGTAATTCCCCCAAAGAAATTTCGCATACCGGCATGGTATCAGGTTTTTTCGCTGACGATAACACTCAACTGACCGGAACACCACTTCACCCGGCATCGGGGCCGGAACAACATGGCCTGCAACTTACCCGGCGATATCTCCGTAACAACACTCAGGTCAATGAAAAACAAGCTACAGGGGTTTGCATCAGGTGATCATTCAACCGGTCCCGCAGCACTACACACCATTATTCCAATACCAGAATCCACGTGTATCCATCGGCCACATGGCCGGCTTAGTAACCCCCAGTTGCCCGCGCGTGTGCGTGGAAGGAAGGAGTGCATCATGAGGAAACTGCTTGCTGTCTTATTGGTATTCACCTTTGTTACCGGTGTCATGGCCGGGGATGAAAAGAAGGAATGTAAGCAGTGCCCCAACAAGCCTGAAGACTGCAAAAAGAAAATCTATGAAAAGATGAGTCAGATGGGCATGATCGGGGTTGACGGAGAATGGGACGAGGAAAACGGCGTGTTCATCATTGAAAGCTTCTATGAAGAATCCAATGGCGAATCCGCCGGTCTGGCTGTCGGTGACAAACTGGTGAGCATTAACGGTGTATTGATGAAAGATGAAAAGGCATACAAAGAAGACGCCGTAAACCGTAAGCCCGGGGAAAAGGTGCCGGTGACGTTCCTGCGGGAAGGAGATGAACTGACGGTAAAGGTCGTGCTCATTGCCACCCCCAAGAAGGTTATCCAGAAAGAAATCACCCGGCACTGGAAAATGTATCACACGGAATGGTACAAGGAACGAATGCAGGAAAAGAAGCTCAAGGAAAAAGAACTGAAGGAAAAATGATCCAACAGAAACCCGGGCGAGCCGGTTGACGTATACCGGCTTACCCAGAGACTTCTTCATTAATAACCGTCGGGACTGGTTCTCGACGGTTCTTCTTTATTGCCAGTTGGCCCCCTCAGGCGACCTGCCCGGAAACACCCGCCCCAGCTGCCATGAATCGTCCGTACGCCCAGAACCCCACACCAACCACCGCGCCGCCCAGATGGGCCAGCGCAGACACATGGGACTGGCCGCCCAGTTGGGCAACCGCCGTCACCAGCTGCAACAGGATCCAGACCAGGAAAAGCACCCACGCCGGGAACCGGAACCACTTGAAAATAAACACATAACGAAACATCATGGCCAGGCTTGCTTTGGGAAACTTGAACGCGTAGTAGGCCAGAATACCCGAGATTGCACCGCTGGCCCCAACAGCAGGGATACCGGGCCGGGGATCAAAGCCGGCGTGAATGGCATTGCCCATCCAGGCACTGAGAACAATCAGGGCCAGGAACCAGGGCACCCCCAGTTCATCCTCCACGTTGTCTCCGAAGACCAGCAGGAAGTACATGTTGGTGAACAAATGCCACAGGGAACCATGGACCAGGATGGAACTGAACAGGGTAATCCCCCCGTAACGCAACGGCTCTTTGGGAATGAAACCCAATGCCATCACCACGCTACCGTTCTCACCACTGAACAGGGCCACCAGGGAAACCAAAACGCACAGTGCAGCAAACCCCCAGGTCAGCAATGGTCTTTGCTTGAATCGCTGCGCTTCTTCCTCGATGGGCAACCCCAACCAGCCGATCACCAGCGGCAGAAATTCCATGGAATCAAACTCGGTGGGACCGGGATTTTCATATGTCACCGGTCTCGGTGGCGGCGTGCGGTCCCGCCTGGCTTCCCGACGAACGTGGTCCGCGGACTCCCGGCGCTGCATCTCGTTCCAATCAACATCCAGCACCGCTGCTGCAGCAATGGCACTCATCTGGTCATGCTCTTCCGGGTCAAACCACACCATCCGGCAGGACAGGCACACATCCAGCTGTACCTTGTGGGGATTCCGGGCGATTTCAATGTCCCGCATCTCCCGACCGCATCCGGGACAATGCCGCCCCGATTTTGGTTCTTTCTGTTCCACCGCGTGGAGAAACCCGTTCATCTCCTCGGCACCCAGCAGCCCCCGCAGCATTTTGAGGCTTGCCGCCTTGCTGCCGCATCCCGGACATCCCCAGAACACCCCTTGCGCCGTTTCCTGGCGGAGCAGTTCCCGCTCACAGTTGATGCATGAAATTTCCATATCCGTCGCCGTCACTCCATGTACTTCGTGAGTTTCACATTCATCTATACCATCTGCTTCAATCGCACGAACAACGGCAGCAATGCCTTGCCCCGCATGGGAATTTCGATGTCCTTCACAACCGGAGCCGATACCTGGATCACCAGCTTCCGCTTGTTCTTGTCATCCAGGTCTTTCACCACCATTTGAACGTCCTGAATATCGGCAACATCGACCGTGCGCTTGCGCCAGACGAATCGAACAACCAGTTGATGACCGTCCAACTCTACCCATCGCAACCCGGTCAACAACGCGAACAGTACACTGAATACCAGGCCGATCGCCACAATTGTCGCGATAAACCAGCTGTCCATCAGCAGCACCCCGGTTGCCGCCGCCACCAGACCGCCGCCCAGGGCAATAACTGCTGTCATGGGATTGAACTGCCGGCAGGGATAGTGATCCCCCATGTGGGAAATCAGCTGATTGGTGGTTGCCTTGTCCACAATCAGTTGGAGCAGTTCCTTGAAATGCTGCAATGACGTGGAGATATCCAGTGTTTCCCCGTTGCGGCCCATGAGTCGGAGCACACCATCCTTGTCCAGAAAATCCATCCCGTCCAGGTTCATGAAATCCAGCCGGGTCTGTCCGGACAGTCCGGTCAATGAAATACCCATGAAATCCACCTGGACCCGGGCTACCGTCCAGAACAATGCCCGTGCCAGTTCCCGGATCCCCAGCAGGA
>CAZDKZ010000096.1:0-7168 GCA_964506215.1 uncultured Holophagae bacterium | reverse complement strand
GTGGTGGGCAGCCGGAACCGGCTGCGGCCCATCCTGATGACGGCCTGCACCACCATCATGGGCCTGATTCCGCTGGCGGTGGGCAAGGCCTCGCTGGTGGGAATCCCTTACAGTCCGCTGGCCATTACGGTAATTGGTGGATTGACCACATCCACTTTGTTGACCCTGCTGGTTGTTCCCGTGTTCTACTCCCTGCTGGATTCCTTACGGGAATACATGGGCAACCTGACATTTTCGCTGGTTCGGCGATCCGGCTCCGCACCTACCCAGGCGGATCCGGGCGCTTAAGCCGGGTACAATTCTCCCGATACACGGAAGGCCTCCCTTACCCCGGGAGGCCTTCCAGCGTTAACGATGTGAATCCGATTCAGAATTATTGACTGCCCAGCGTTGCGACCATAACAGCTTTGATGGTGTGCATCCGGTTTTCCGCCTGGTCGAATACCCGGGAATGCTTGCTTTCAAACACATCCTCGGTGACTTCCTGGATGTCCGGGAAGTTCTTTGACACTTCGGTGTCCAGGTTATGGAAAGCCGGCAGGCAATGGAGAAAGATGACTTCTGAATTGCCGGTTGCCTTGATGGCGTCCATGTTCACCTGGTAGGGTTTGAGCAGTTTGATGCGATCCGGGATCTGGTCTTCTTCACCCATGGATGCCCACACGTCGGTATACAGCACATCACAGTCCTTGACCCCTGCCTTGACATCAGCGGTAAAGGTCAGCGTTGCACCGGTTTCGGCGGCAAGCGCCTTGGCCTGGTCAATGAGTTTCTGTTCCGGGAACAGGCTTTCCGGTGCCACGATGCGGAAGTCCATGCCGCACTTGGCTGCCCCGATCATCAGGGAGTTGGCCATGTTGTTGCGTCCGTCGCCCAGGTAGGCGAACTTGATGCCTTTCAGGCGACCGAAGGCTTCTTTCACGGTGAGGAAATCGGCCAGGATCTGGGTGGGGTGATATTGGTCGGTCAGGCCGTTCCATACCGGTACGCCGGCCCATTCGCCCAGGGTTTCCACGGTTTCATGCTTGAATCCCCTGAATTCAATGCCATCAAACATCCGTCCCAGTACCCGTGCGGTATCTTTCACGGTTTCCTTTTTGCCCAGCTGGATGTCGCCTTTGCCCAGGTATTCGGGGTGGGCGCCTTCGTCGATGCAGGCCACGGTGAAGGCACAGCGGGTCCGGGTCGAGGGTTTTTCAAAAATCAGGGCGATGTTCTTGCGTTTCAGGGTGTCACCGAAAATGCCGGCACGTTTGTTGGCTTTCAGTGTGGCGGAAAGGTCGATCAGGTATTCGATTTCCTTGGAGGTGAAATCGAGAAGCTTCAGGAAATTGCGTCCCTTGAGGTTTTCAGCCATAGCGTCCTCCTTACCAGATTGGCACGGGTATTATAGCTGGGGTTTGGGTGGACGTCATCCCCTTTTCCCGGATCAGGTCCGGGAAGGTCACATGCGTATGGGCAACGGGGTTGTTACGATTCCTCGTGATAATCCTGTTCGGTGTTCACCTCCCAGATGTTGGACTTGTCTGTGCGGTTCTGGAGGATATTGTCAACAGCCGTCATCGCGGTGAGCATGGAATGGTCCTGGTTGTTATACCGGTGCATGCCGTTGCGACCGATGAGAAACAGGTTATCAAACCGGTCCAGCCAGTTGCGGACCTGGTCAAACCGGTCATAAGTGCCGAAATAGGCGGGATAGGTCTTGGGCATGCGGATGACCACGCCATCCATGACGTCCGCCTGGTTCAGGATATTGATCTTGTGCAGTTCGGATTTACCCAGTCGGATCAGTTCATCGTCCGACAGGTTCCAGAGTTCGTCCCCTTCCCGGCAGAAATATTCGAGGCCGATCCAGGTCTTATCCGGATCCTTGACCATGTAAGGACTCCAATTGTTGAATACCTGGAGTCTGCCCACCTGCACGTCCGGTTCCTGGATATAGATCCAGTTGTCCGTAATCCGGGAACCATTCTTCTCCGTGACGGTCAACCGGTTGGCCAGCAGCCCAACGGTGATAAAATCCCGGTACATCAGACCATCGGAAATCGACTGGACATCTGCCGGAACGGTCACATCCAGGCCATTGACCAGTTCCTGTATGGCCATGGTGGAGAAGAACCGGTCTCCAGCGAGGTGTTCGATCTTCCCGGTATCCCGGTTTTCCAGGGTGACGCCGGTGATCCGTTTCCCGTTGGTTGACAATCCGGTCACCCGGCATCCGGTCCGGATGATGCCGCCCATTTCCCGTACCCGGTCCGCCACGGTTTCCCACATCTGGCCCGGTCCCAGTTTGGGATACAGGAACTGTTCAATCAGAGACGTTTCGGTGTTTTTCCGGGACAGCTTCCCTTTCCCCGGCAATAGACGCTTCACGATATGAAGCAGTGTCCTGGTAATGGACAGGCCCTTGATCCGCTGGGCGCCCCATTCCGCGCTGATCTCCCGGCAGCTGACGCCCCAGACTTTCTCGGTATAGGATTTGAAGAACGTCAGGTAGAGTGTCTTACCAAACCGGTTGATGAAGAATTCTTCCAGGTTGGTTTCCGGCCGGATCGGAAACAGGACACGCCACAGGTAGCTGAAACCGATCCGGGCCATTTTGAGCATGCCCAGGTTGCGGATGGTGTTCAGATTCAGGGTAACGGGATAATCAAAGAAGCTGCGGTTGAAGTAGATCCGGGATTTTCGGGGACGCACCAGCATGACCCGGTCGGGGCGGTCTGTTTCGACCGGTGTTCGACGGACATCGGCATCCTTTCCCCGGTATTGGATCACGAAGGTTTCATCCGAACCGGGTTCCAGCGGCATCATGGTCAGCCACCAGTTCATGACCCGGTCCGATTTGGAAAAGAACCGGTGTCCCCCGATATCAATCCGGTTGCCCTTGTGGTTCACGGTGCGGGAGATCCCCCCCATGTATGCACTCTGCTCAATCACGATGGGCTGGATATCTGTTCGTCTGGCCAGTTCATATGCGGCGGTCAAGCCCGCCGGACCGGCACCGATGATAATGGCCGTTTTTCGGTTCATTTCACTTTCCTCTCCAACAGGACCAGTGTGTCGGCTTCAAATTGGATTCCCTTCCACCGTGTTTCCCCGGAAAATTGTCTTGTGATTGTGTACGGGCGGGTTGCCAGCAGTGCTTTCAACAATCGCTCTGATCGTTCTTCATTCAAGCTGAACAGGATAATACGGGGATTTTCCGTTTGGATCCAATCCAGGTATCCGGTCAATTCGGGTTCCAGGTGATAGTGTATCGGGAAGTTGCGGGTGGACCACCACCAGAACGTGAAATCAACGTCTGAGTTGTGGTTAACAAAAATATTCCGGTCGAAATAAGGCAATACACCGATGCCATTGAAGCCCACCATGAACAATGGTTGTTCCGCCAGACCCGATTCCTTTAGATAGCGGGCACATTCACCACTCCCGGAATAGGAGGCGGACAGGTCAAAGCGGCTGGCCTGGACGTTCCAGATGATATGTACACAGAACATCAGGCCGACGCCGACCATAACACTGATCCGGAGAAAACGTTCGGCCCAGGGTTCCGGATTGTCATGATCTTCGGTTTGGTCCATTGCCAGCCAGAGAACAAAGACCAGAAACAGAAACAGTACACCTTCGTGCCAGACTTTGAACACCATGCTCATCAGAATGAGCAGGCCGGTAAGTCCGATTACATAGAGCAGCAGCACCTGCCGTCTGGCCAGGTAAACCAGGATCAGACCCCAGATCGGCAGGGAGAGTATACCGATTGCCACCAGGGAATAGTTCATGATGGCAACAGGGTCCTTGTCCACTGTCCCAACCGTATATACAAGTCCCTGCGGCCACTTCAACTGAAGCCAGAGCAACAGCAGGGTGACCAGAAAAATCACCAGCGCGGCAGCCATGCGGGTCCGCTGTTCCGGCGAAATCCGGGTGTCTGAAAACAGCACTCGATAGCCGGCAAAGGCAGCGACTGCGATCGCCATGATGGTTCCGTGCAGTGTTGTGTTGGCCAGTACGATCAGTGCCAGTATGAACGGGAATGGCTTGTCATGGCGATTCCGGAACACCACGGCGACCCAGAACAGGCATAACGGCAGCAGTACATAGTTGCGGGCAATCAGTCCGTACTGGTAAAACACGAAGTAGGTGAACGGAAACAGGATTTTCAGGTAAAACGGAAACGGCGAATGGCGCAGGAATATCCAGACACCCATCATGGCGATGGCGCAGGGAATGAGGAAGATGAACCTGTAGGGTAATCCCAGCTTGACCGGCAAATAGAGGGCCAGGTACCAGACGGACGGGTGTCCCTCAAATCGGAGATGGTGGAATAACAGGTCCGGCAGGGAAAGATCCCGTACCATCAGCCAGGCCTGTGCTTCGTCTGCCCATGGTTCATGGTGGAACGCTACGGTAAGCAACAGTATTGCGTAAATGAGCCAGACCGTCAGTATCCAGTGACGGTTCCACAGTTCCCGGAATGAGCGGTTCATTGTCAATCCCATGTCAATCTCCCGATGCTGTTACCTTACCGGAATTCATGTCAATTGCCAATGACCGGACAAGGCCGCGACGCACGTCATCCTCCCGTACACGCACCCTGGAGATTACGAGGTTGCGTGTCTTGTCACGGATTTCCAATGGTGAGGTTGTCGCCAGCATACCGTTACCATCGGTACTGTAGGGACAACTGAATGTCGTGAAACCGGAGGCGTCCGGCTCAAGTGGTATCCGATACTGCAGCAGTGTACCGTTGGCCGTTTTCATTTCAATGGCGGCCTCATAATCCCCATCGGATTCGGGCAAACCAATCTGGAAACGGGCGGCGGCGACAACTTCATACACCCGAATTGACGCGCCTGCCCCCGGCCTGTTCTCAACAAGGTCAACCAGCCGGAAGTGCATGCTGGACGGAACCATACGGGTGGCAGCACCCGCGCGTTCGGCTGTCGGGCCAATCAGTGTATGGTAGTACCCTTTTTGAGTGGATGCCGTTGTTGGGGAAGTTTTGGCGATAACGTATCGGATGCCATACTGATGACAGAATGACAGAAACGCGGCTTCTGTGGGAATTTCAATTGCTTCCAGAACGGCCGACAAACGACTGGAAAATGGCTCGGCAGCACCAAATGGCGTGACGATAACCGGGCGCTGTGCGACAAACACCAGGAAATGTCCATACTGCCAGTCCGGGCAGAAAACGGCATACCCGTTTTCAATGGGTTTCATCGGTTCCAGGTAATTGCGTGTGGGTGGTGAATATTCCCGGAGATTTGAAGCAATCTGGTGCATCGGGGTCATGGGAGCAGGTCCACTTCGGACAGCATGCGATTGCATCAGGACGAAAGACAGTGGCAGCAGACTCAGCAGAAGCAGACCGATCATGATGAACCGGGCACGGTCGGGTTTGTCCATGATCCAGTGAGAAAAGGACAGCGCCAGTGCCAGTGACGCGGTCAATTCAAAGAGTGGTAGAAACCGTATCTGCATAACCGCAATCATAGCGGTCAGCAATGTCAGGAGAAGCATTCCCGCATCCATCCCGGTCCGGTTCTTTTGACGGGTCCGTATTGCCAGTCCCCAGATGGCCAACGGGGTCATCAGGATCAGTGGTTGAAACAGCAGCCGTGTCAGTCCATAGGCAGAGAAGAGACCGGCAGATTCCGGTGCGGTGGCTGCCACCGGGTCATAGCGCCACAGTATCTCCCATAGCGTACCGGACTGGACGATCAGCAGTGACAGGGCAAGAATAATGCAGCCCCAGCCGACGGCGAGAAGTCGTCGATCTCCGGGTTGATGCTCCGATTTCATTGACAGGCGAAGGAGAACCGGAAGCCCGGCAGCCAACCCGTAACACCCCACATGAAAACAGGAAAGGTAGACCGCGGAAAACGGATGAGACCAGACAGCTCCCTGCAGGAGGACGGCGGCGGTGGCCGAAAAGAGGGCTGCAATCCCGACATCCTGCCAGTTTTCCAGCAACCACTGCCGGTGATCTGGGGATGTCCAGCAGGAGACCAGTAAAGCGCCGTGAAAAAGAAAGGCCAACAGTAAAGCGCCGTTCCAGATCCAGAGCGAGCTGCCCAGCAGTATGCCGGTCAGCAGGCTGACAGTTCGACTGCGTTTCCGGGTCAGTGTCAACAGGGCGCCCAGCAGCATCACCCAGATCAGCGGTTCCATGACCTGGTGATCGATACGGCCCACGGCCGCGTTGCCGATCAGGGCCATGGACAGGGACAGGTGAAGCGTCAGTGCAGCCGAGACACCGGCATGTATCTGCTGTCTCGATAGAAACCAGTGGAACAGCAGGATGACCAGCGTTCCAAGCAGCGGTATGACAAAAGCTGTCCGGTTGAAGAAAATGTCCATATTTTCGCCGGCTGCAAGAACCGGGTACAAACTGGCGATCAGGTGATCAAATCCCAGTGGCCAGAATACCATTCCGGTATCGGGATACAGGATATAGGTATCCATCAGCGGAGAAGACAGCTTCCCTTCCAGGAGTAATTGGATGATACGAAGATGATAATATGTGTCCGGCATGTCCGGCATCAATCTGCCATTCAGAAACACATGGGGCCAGTACAGACAACGGCTGACCCATGCAATGCCACAGAGAATCGGAACGGCGAAAAAACCCAGCTTATGCTGATGGGAGCCGGATGTGGAACCGGGCTGCGTCATGAATGGGAGCTCCGGAACAGGATGAAACGCCGGGCCAGGAAGTTCCAGAAGAAGACAATGACCGTGGTGGCGATCTTGGATCCCAGATAGTGCCATCCGATGATGTCTGTGAGGATCCACATGAACAGTTCATTCAACCCCAGTCCGACAATGCCGATGATCGCGAACAACGTGAATTCGGCGCTTCGGCTCTCCAGTGTCCGGGAGGCGAATACCCAGCGGATGCTGAGGAGGTAGTTAATGGTCAGTCCGGCCACGAATGCGATCGCAGCGGAGATCAGATAATTGATGCCGGCCAGTTCCGTCAGGATAACCAGCAGTCCGAAATCCACCACAAAAGCGAATCCCCCCACTACGGTATACCGCAGAAGCTGAACCATGGTGTTTTCCGTTTCGGTTACCAGCAGTTGCTGCAGCCGGTCCGGCATTTCACGCAATCGGATGCCTCCTTCCTGGTTCGGGGTGTGTGTTCCGTTGATTGTAACCCAAA
>CAZDKZ010000095.1:0-7243 GCA_964506215.1 uncultured Holophagae bacterium | reverse complement strand
AACATTGGTACTGTCTGTGACCGTACCGTTAATCTCACCACTGGTTGTCTGGGCATACAGACCCATGGTCATGAGTATGCAAAGCCCGATGAACAACACTCTTTTCATAATTCAGACCTCCTGATAATTTCAATGAACATAATTCAGCCTCTCAAGTCGAATCAATCGCTCCCTCCTATCACCTCCCTTTCACGTTCGTCTCGGGTCACAAGAAGCGCATTCCGAAGAAATAGTGCTGGGTTCAGTTTAGAAGGGGCCTGACAGACGCACAACGAGGACAAAACCGGACAACATCATGCAAACCGATTTCCGGTATGTATATTACGAGGTGTTTCATCCTGTTTTTTTTCTTATTTTTACGACATCCCTGGTTAAGCAGGTTATGACTGCATCGCCATTCCAAATGACCGTGGAAAATCGGATCACCATTCCCCTTTTTTTTCTGCATGTTCCACTGTCATTAAAAAAACACACGTAATCACCTGCCCCGCATGTTTGTCGGTAGTGTGTCGAAATTGTCACACCGGATGGAGGAATACGACAACCTGGCGTCCCCTTCTACGTATCGACAAATAGAACGCGAAACTCTATATTGGAAATTGGAGGAATATCCCATGAGCCGATTATTGACCCGCATGTTCCATATTGCCCGTTTGCTGGAAACCATCCTGGAAACCCGCGGCCAGATCGTTTTTCATTCCGAGGTGAAACGGTATGGCTCTCTGATTCTCAAAGACTGCGCGGACCGGGAAGATGAAGCCAACGAACGATTGGTTGAGTTTGTCACCAGCCTGCTGCTCACGATGGTTCGCACCGACCGGACCCGGGTAATGAAACGGGTCGTGGAATTCGTGGAAGCAATCAAGCAGACCCAGTCACCAGATGAAAAAATCTCCCTGCTGTTATCCACGGTGGAAGAAGCCCTCTGCCTCAACGGTGACAACGGCAATGTACTGGCCCAGCATGTCATCTGTCACCTGAAGGGCTGCAGCCTGGATGAACTGCGTCAAATGACAGCCCAGTCCCTGGCTGATGAGTTCCAGTATTCCAACAGCTATTTCCCCAAGAAGTTCATGGAAGAACAGGGATACAGCGTTCATGACGCCATCATTTATGAAAAGGTGAACCGTGCGTTCCAGTTATTGTCGAATGCAGAAGAAGACTGGTCTGTGAAAGAAGTATCCTGGAAACTGGGATTCTCGGATCGACGTTATTTCAGCCGCCTCTTCCAGGAACGCTACGGCATGCGACCCTCCGAAGTCAAACGGCTCAAGGATGACCAGGACCGGGTGGAACGAAACGGCCACGGCAACTGGTAATCCATAACGGCGCAACCCGCACACCAAAAAAGCCGACCCGTTCTTCGGATCGGCTTATCTTTTACAAAATAATGGAGCCACCTAGCAGAATTGAACTGCTGACCTACTGATTACGAATCAGTTGCTCTACCATCTGAGCTAAGGTGGCCCCGGTCTGAAAACTGAATTGTCAATGAATGGTGCCCAGGGCGGGATTCGAACCCGCACACCCGTTAAGGCACTACCCCCTCAAGATAGCGTGTCTACCAATTCCACCACCTGGGCATGAAAAGCGCCGCTGATTTCGCGGCAGGGGCGATTATACACCACCCCGTAAAACGGGAACAACACTTAATTCCCGGATGTGTCGCCTGTCGGTTCCGCTTCTGTTTCGGATGGTTCCTTGGCGGGTTCGTCCGCAGCCGGCGCATCCGCTTCAGGCTGAACCGCTTCACCGGTTTCATCCGGCTGAACCGCTTCCATTTCCTGGTTTTCCGGAACAGCGGTTTCATCCGCTTTCACCGCCGGTTCTTCGGTTTCGGTCACCGGTGCCACACCGTCCAGCACCGAACGCTGGGAACGGGTCTGCAGCACGGCCAGTCCAAGGGAACTGAGCACAAAGATTACCGTCAGCGTGATGGTGGCCTTGGTCAGGAAATTGCCGGCACCACTGCTGCCGAACAAGGACTGACTTCCACCGCCACCGAGAGCGGAAACAATATCACCACCCTTGCCGTCCTGAATCAGGATAACCAGCATGAGCAGCAGGGACACAATAACGTGAATGACGAGAATAAACGTAAACAAACCTAATCCTCCAGGCAATTGTTGATGATTGCGGCAAACGAGTCTGCCTTCAGACTGGCACCGCCCACCAGTGCGCCGTCAATATCCGGAACAGACAGTAATTCCCGGGCGTTGTCCGGCTTCACACTTCCACCGTACAATATCCGAATATCCTCGGCAACCAGAGCATTATACATCTCCTGTATCCGATTCCGAATAAAAATGTGTGCATCCCCCGCAATCTTGGGGGTCGCGGTTTTTCCGGTCCCGATTGCCCACACCGGTTCATAGGCAATGATGACCCGCGGCGCTTCAGCGGGACTCACATCGGCAAAACCCGTATCCAGCTGCTCCCGAAGTACCGCCTCGGTCCGTTCATCTTCCCGTTCTTCCAGCAATTCGCCGACACACAGGATCGGCGTCAAGCCCACGTCGAGGGCTCTGCGAACCTTTTTTGAAATCAGCGCATTGGATTCACCGAAAACATGCCGGCGCTCACTGTGACCCAGGATGACAAAGTCCACACCCAGATCCAGCAGCATGCCACTGTTGATTTCACCGGTGAATGCACCTTTTTCTTCAAAATGCATATTCTGCGCACCGATATACACCCGATGGTCCTTGCAGAGGTGCTTGGCGCCTTCGATGGACGTGTATGGCGGCGCAATTGCCACATCAACCCGTCCCGTTTCCGGAATCATCTCCAGGAATTGTCCGAAGAACGAGCGGGTTTCCGCCCGATTCATGTGCATTTTCCAGTTTCCCGCAATAAACGGTGTCCGCATCGCTTCCTCACTTTCTCGACAATGCGTCGATTCCAGGCATGGGTTCCCCCGCAAGGTAGGCGAGAGAAGCCCCGCCCCCCGTCGATACATGATCCATGGCGTCCGCCACACCTGCCAGTTTCACGGCCGCCGTACTGTCACCGCCGCCGACAATGGTCACTGCCCCGGCTTCGGCCATGGCTTCCGAGATGGACAACGTACCCACGGCGAACCGTTCATCTTCAAAAACACCCATGGGGCCGTTCCAGACAATGGTCCGGGCGGAGCGCAACACCTCGTTGTACCGGACGATCGTTTCCGGTCCGATATCCAGCCCCATGAAACCCTCGGGAATTGCTTCCCCTTCGGTGATCCGGATGTCTTTTGGTTCGGAAAAGTCGTCCGCTACCACATGGTCGGCCGGCAGCAGGATAGTTGTACCTTTTTCCGCTGCTTCTTTGCGCAGCTCATTGGCCAGGTCGACCAGATCCGGTTCCACCAGCGATTTCCCGACAGCTGTTCCTTCGCCAAGCAGGAAGGTATAGGCCATGGCCCCACCAATCAGGATGGTGTCCACGTCACCGATCAAATGCTTCAGCAACGGAATCTTGTCAGACACTTTCGCGCCCCCCACGATGGAAACATACGGGCGTTCCGGATCGGCCAGCACATCCTCAAAATAGTGGATTTCCTTTTCCATCAACATACCCGCCGCGGGCTGATCATACAGCCGGGACAACCCACACACCGAGGTATCACATCGGTGACTGGTGCCGAAAGCATCATTCACGTAAAGATCCGACAACTTCCGCAAATCATGCGCAAAAGCCGGATCGCCTTTCTTCTCGCCGCGATTGAAACGCAGATTTTCCAACAGCAGGATCTCTCCCGGTTTCAGGGTATTGGTCAGGCCTTCCACATCGGGACCACAAACGTCCGCGGCCAGCTTTACGGGCTGTTCAAGGAGCTCGCTCAACCGCTTCGCCACCGGTTCCATGGACAGGTCTGACTCAAATCCATTTCCGGACGGCCGTCCCAGGTGAGAGGCCGCAACCACGGCACCACCATGCTCCACGATAAACCGGATGGTGGGCAACGCGGCCCGGATACGGCTGTCATCCGTCACCTGCCCGTCCCGGATCGGCACATTGAAGTCTACCCGGACAAATACCCGCTTGCCTGCAACCGACAGGTCCCGTACTGTCAAGCGCGTCATGTCACTTCCCGATACGGCCGATCAGGTCCTTGCAGCGGGAGGAATATCCCATTTCATTGTCATACCAGGACAATACCTTGATCATGGTTCCGTCGAGGACCTGCGTAAAATCCGCGTCCACGATGGAAGACAACGGATTGGAATTATAGTCACAGGAAACCAGCGGCTCTTCGCTGAAACCGAGAACACCCTTCATCGGACCTTCCGCGGCATCCTTGAGCGCCTTGCGGACAGATTCGGTATCCGTCGTCTTTTCCACGTTGAGCACCACATCCACCACAGAGACGTTGGGTGTGGGCACCCGAACCGCCATGCCGTCCAGCTTCCCCTTCAGGTGAGGCAGTACCAGGCCCACTGCCCGGGCAGCCCCGGTGCTGGTGGGGATCATGGATACCGCGGCCGCCCGTGCCCGTCGCAGATCACTGTGGGGCAGATCGAGAATCCGCTGATCGTTGGTATAGGAATGAATGGTGGTCAAGAGCCCCCGCTGCACCGTGAAATGATCATCCACTACCTTGACAACGGGTGCCAGGCAGTTGGTGGTGCAGGAGGCATTGGACAGGATCGGGATGGATGCCAGGTCCAGCTCGTGGTCATTGACGCCCAGCACCACGGTGGGAATATCCCCGCCCTTGGCCGGCGCGGAGATGACCACCTTCTTTGCACCGGCAGCCAGGTGCTTACCGGCCGTTTCCGAATTGCGGAACAGCCCGGTGGATTCCAGCACCACGTCCACATTGAACCGCGACCAGTCCAGCTCATCCAGGTTCCGGATTTCCGTGACCGGGATGGACCGTCCGTCTACGTGAATTCCACTGTCATCTGCGGACACCTCGGCATTGAAACGACCATGTACCGAGTCATACTGCAGGAGGTGGCCCAACGTCGGATTGTCCATCAGGTCATTGATTGCAACAACTTCCACACCACAGGACGGGTCGGCATGGATCGCCCGAAATACCATCCGGCCAATCCGGCCGAATCCATTGATTGCAAGACGTACGCTCATATGGAATCTCCCTTCAAAAATCAAGTAAAGTGAAATTGATCGGTTCTTTCAGGATTCAGTATAGCTGTGGATCAGGGTTCATTCAAGATCGATTCGGGTACGTCCTTCCAATGCCCGGAGCATGGTCACCTCATCGGCATATCCAATGGAACCACCGGCCGGAATTCCCAGTGCAATCCGACTGACCTCAACCCCGGTATCCGCCAGTTTCCGGGCAATGAAAATGGCCGTGGCCTCACCGGAAACGTTGGGGTTGGTGGCAATGATGATTTCCCGGATACCGTCCCGGGTTACCCGGCCCAGCAGACGGTCAACCCCCAGCTCCTCGGGCCCCACCCCATCCAGCGGGGCAATACTGCCATGGAGAACAAAGTAGCGCCCCCGGTATTCACCGGTCCGCTCAATGGCCAGCACATCCTGGGGTTGTTCCACCACGCACAGAAGATCGGCCTTGCGACCCGGGTCCCCGCAGATGGAACATTGTTCCTTCTCGGAATAGTTCCGGCAATCCCTGCAATAGCCGATCCGCTCCATCATCTCCGAAATGGAACGGGACAGGTTCAGGGCATCTTCCCGTCTGCGCTTCAACAAGGCAAAAACCAGCCGTTCGGCACTCTTCTGCCCCACACCGGGCAGACGCTGGAAGCTCTGGATGGCACGTCGGATGGATTCGGGAACACCTTTCATCAGGTTCAAATGCCTCTCTTATGGTCCCGGCTTACATCAATCCCGGCATCATGCCGCCGGGCATTCCTTTCATAGTGGCTGCCATCTGGTCTTCCACCTGGCGATAGGCTTCCCCCAACGCGGCCAGGATCAGGTCTTCCACCATTTCCCTGTCCTGCAGCACACCGTCGTCCAGGATCTTCACGCTTACCACTTCCTTGTGACCATTCACGGTCACTTCCACGGCGCCACCCCCGGCACCAGCGGTCACCCGCATTTCTTCCAGCTGCTTTTGCAGCTTTTCCTGCATTTTCTTTGCCTGTTTCATCAGAAAATTCATATCCATGGCTGACCCTCACTCCTTATCTGTTATTGCTTCAATTTCGCCTTCAAATGATTCCAGCACATGCTTCACCAGCGGATCTTCTGCAATGGCATCCCGCTCGGACACCGCTGCTTCGGCCTTGGGAAACGTCAGTGCAACCGTTACCGGGTGCCCCTGGGATTTGGCCAGTGAACGACCCAGTGCCTCGCGGAAATCCTGCTCCAGTTCCTCCCGGATAATCCCCGGTACCACCGTTGAAAATGTGATCAGGGCGCGGTCTCCTTTGCAATCAAAGGTGGCCTTGTTCAGGAAAGGACCCAGGTGGGGGAATTCGCCACAAACATGCGCATAGCGTGCCATCGGAGACGGTCGATCCGGTTCCGGCTCCTGTTGCTGTGCATCCACCGGCGTCTCTGCAGCTGGTACAGGTGGAACCGGTTCCGTTGTCACGGGGACGGGAGGGGGCGGTTTCGGCCCGGACGGCCGTTGTGCCGGTCCGGGCGTCAGGTCAGGACTTTTTTTTTTAGCCAGCAACTGTGCCACCGGCACCACATGGCCGGCATACACCATTTTCAGCACCATCAGTTCCAGTGCTACCCGCTGACTGAATGCATCCCGAACCGAACGCTCATTCTGAAGGACAATATTAATGCACCGCATCAGATCTTCGGTGCTCAGCAATTCCCGGTCAAAGTCTTCCGGAAAAAAATCGTTGTTGTTACGGATGACCGCGTGGAGCGCACCCTGGAGATAATCCCCGAACCGGGACAGGAACTTGACGAAATCCGTGTTCCGGTCTTCCAGTTCATCCAGGATATCCACCACCCGGGATGCATCACGCTTTGCCACGGCCAGTAACAATTCCTGGTGAACCGTACTGCTGGCAATCCCCAACACAAAGGCAACATCCTCTTCCCGAATCTGTTCACCGGAAAATGAAATAATCTGGTCCAACAGGCTCTCGGCATCGCGCATGCTGCCTTCGGACGCGTCGGTGATCATTTTCAGGGCATCACCTTCAACCGGTATCTCTTCCTTTTCCACAATCCGGACCAGCTGATCCCTGATTTCCGTATTACCGATCCGGCGGAAATCAAACAGCTGGCAACGGGAACGGATGGTAGACGGAATCTTATGGACCTCGGTGGTGGCCAGGATGAATACCACGTAGGCCGGGGG
>CAZDKZ010000094.1:2071-7407 GCA_964506215.1 uncultured Holophagae bacterium | reverse complement strand
CCGGGATACTTTTGTGACCGGTCAGAACTGGTAACGGAAATTGACGAACACCGATGAACCGTCGGTGACCGGCGTGATGGTGAACTTGTTATCGCCCTGGCGACGCAGTACTGCCTTTGCCGTAAAATAGCCGATACAGGCGCCCACAAACACATCCGATGTCCAGTGGCGGTTTTCGTGGACCCGCGATGCCCCTGTGAGCAATGCCAGACCGTATGCCACCGGCGGTACCCATTTCCGGTGTTCATACTGGTTGGCAAACACCGTGGCAATCGCGAATGCGTTGATGGCATGTCCGGACGGCATGGACTGATCCGGTACCGAATTGCTGGGCGGTCCCCATTCGTGGTAGATTCCGTATCCGCTGGGCCGCTCCCGGTCAATGACCCGTTTCATGGTCTGGCCGATAAGGTTGGATATGATCAACGTCTCCGCCGTGAGCAACACGGTTCGCCTGGCACGGGTATCATGAGCGAAATAGCCATACAGGTAGAAGGCACCCAATGGCAGGGCCATTTTGTCATAATCGCCCAACGGCTTGACCCATTCGGCAAGATCGTCACTGAAATCCGGTTCATATTCGGTATACCATTTCTCCAGCTTGTTCCGTTGGGACCATTCCTGGATATCTTCATCATAAATCAGCAGCAGTGCCGTGATGCCGGCAACCGCACCGGCCTTTTTCCAGTCTTCCGCATCAAAGTGAAGGGGTGATTTGAGCACATAGGCGGTGTCCTGCAGTGTGGCCTTTGCAAAATCCAGGTTCAGGGTTTCGCCATACCGGGTGTAGGAAATTTCGGTAAATTCGATCTCATCCTGCCCGTGTACCGGGAGCCAGGTTGCCAATGAGATCAGCACTGCCATTATGATGGTGATTCGCATTGATCGTCCTGTCATCGGTTACTCCATGTCCGTTTTCGGAATTTGAATATCACCATATCGCGAATGGCCCGGGATATCAACCGGTTTGATCTGTTCCGAGTTGGCGGTAACGCAGGCCATATGCTTGATTCGTTTCGTGATCATCAAGGATGTTCCACTTCTCCCAGCCACCTGATTTCCGGTGTCCCCAGTACGCTGGCATAATCCGCTGCCGCATCTGACTGTGGTGCGTTAACAAATGCCTGTGCCCTGACCGGATCATGGACTTCCAATATACAGGTGATCATGGCCGGGTCTGTTGCATCCCGCATGACGACCGGATGCCACAACCCCGCTGCTTCGTGTGCCTGTTTGTGGGAGCGGAACACATCCATCCAGTGATCAAAATCCCGAACCCGTTGTCGAACCATCAGGTATTGCAGGATCACCTCCCATTGCCGGTTATTTGACAAGCGTCAGTCTTGTGCAGGGCTTTTCTCACATGATAACCTGATACCAGAATTTACCACAGTGCAAGTTTCTGGCAGGTGCCGTAATTCCCGGTTGGGATTGCAGATGAGGGGGAGCGATGGCGTACTGGAAGCAGTTACCGGTTGTGGGGCGTTGTGTGCTGGGTTGGTGTTGTCTATCCATTATGGGGCTGATGTGCCCGGCAGTCGCTGCAACGCGTTCGCTGGCAGTTCAACAGGTCAGCCTGTACCAGCAGAACGGTCTGGATGGGCAACCCGCTTTCGTTGTCAGGGCCAGTGCGGTTGCCGAGAACCTGGCGGGACAGGTGCTGGTGACAACGGTCAGTTTGCGCCGGGAGGACGGTCAGCCGTTGCGCCTGGGTGCATCATCGCCGCCTTTCTACAGCGAGAAGAAAGGCGCCATTGTTTATTCGTGGTCTGGTCCCGTTGCGGAAGGCGTGAATCTGAATGATCTGTTCGCGTTGTTCCCCATCCAGTTGATTTCGAGCATCACAACCCCCTGTGATGTGATCGTTCGATTTGAAGTAAAATGCGGTGATTTGACGGCATACCTGGATGCCCGGACATCCTTCCCCTTGCCGGTGCCGGAACGAACCCGGTTGCTCCAGATGGGAAATCTCCGCGTTTCACTGAACCGTGAAAGCAGGTCCATACCCAATGTGGCCGGTATGGGTGTTGCACAGCCCAATGCGCTGCAGGAATTGGAAAAACTGGTGGCACGGCTGGACTTCGCGGTGGGCGCCATGCAGGGACAGACCGCGTACGCGGGTATGGTGCCCCGATTGGCAGATGGCGGAACCATACGGCCTGCTGCAGATTGCCCCGGGGCAAATATCGGCAATGGCAACCGTGTCCAGGTGCAACGGTCCGAATCCGTTCGGATCAATCCGTGCCGGTGGGATGGCTATCAACTGGAAATGCCGGTGAGTTGGATGGAAGTGGACCGGACAACGGATCGGGAACTGGTTGCCGGTATCTACACCAGTGCTGCCGGTTTGTGGGGCTACGGGGAAGTTGCCGTTGCATTGCCGGCCCGCGTTCCGGATTCGACTGTTGTGGCAGTGGCCCCATCCAACAAAACCCTGTCCCGCTATACCGTGCCGTTGCGTGACATCCTGATCGAATTACAGCAGGTAAACCGGCGACTTATCGCGTTGCAGAACGACGAACCGGAACCGGACCAGGGCAAGGTTCGGGCATGCGGGCAGGAACTGGCCCGGATCGGCGGAACGTTCAAGGCGCTTTGTGGTGACAGTGCCACGAAGAGCCAGACCCGTATTGGACTTGTTGAAGACCTGGATCTTTTTCAGCAGATTGCGGATGTCCAGGAAGAGGCGGCGGACCGGTTCATGTCTTTGGCAGTTCTCCCTGAAGAAGCACGTGAAGCGATGCGTCCCGCACGACCGGTGGGGATGCTGGAACAGGTGGGGCGGGAGCTGATTGAAAAGGAAGTGACCGATTGGGTTACCCGGAAGGGATTTGGCGACCTGTTGGCCGAAAACGGGCAGAACCAGTTGGGCGGCAAGGTCAGCAAGCGGCTGCAGCTGGACCTGAAGGGATACCTGAACAAGAAATCCATGGAAGTGGCCGGTATGCCGCCCAGGGGGTTTCGATCGATGCAGGCGGCCCTGCGCCTCCAGGCACGCCGGAAGATCCGGGAACTGGTGGCGGAGCTGGTGGTGGACTTCACCGGCAACCGGCTGGTGCTGATGCTGCTGCAGAATACGATTCTGGACTGGGCGGAAAATAAGTTATGGCCGGAATTGCGGGAGGCCTTTCGACCAAAAGGCAACCTGGAATACCGGGTGAACATATCGGTGGGAACCATGCAGCAGGCCCGGCGCAGGTTGTTTGACATGAGCAAGGGTCGGGACCCGGGATTGATTCCCCTTGATGAAGTGCTTCGGGAACTCAACCGGGCTGCCGGTACGGTGCACGCCTCCCGGTACCTGGAAAAAGACCTGCTGAGAGCGGGGGACGATGCATTGCAAAGCCGTTTCAACAGTGAGCTGAACAACCTGACCCAGGCCATGCGCGTGGTGATGGGTCAGTTCCTGTTGTATGAAGATTTCATGAGCGCGTCCGGTTTGGGGCGACTGGCCACACTCAATGACCTGTCCGATCACATCATGGGAATCCAGGAGGATGTGCTGTATGTGTTGGGCCGGATGGGTGGGGGTGTGCATGAAATGCGGATCTGGCATCCCGCGTCCGGTGAGCTGGGAGATGGGCGGTATCGGTTCAAGCCGGAGTATTTTCAGCAATTTCACGTGGCTTTGTACAAGTTGCCTGCGGAACAATTGACGGGGATCAAACGCCTGACAGTCTGGATCGGGAACCAGCGTTTTGTGCTTTACGGGGTGCCGGACCCGCAGCGAAAGCTGATCGAATTCAAGGGTAAATTACCCATGCCCACGGGATCCTACACGGTGCGATTGGCGTGTCCGGATATTGCCGGGGTGGTAGAGGAGGAATTGCTTGTCCGTGTGGTGCCGGATGATTCCAGCCAGAAGGGGGAACTGCTGGGCCGGACAGAACAGCGGATCCGGCAGAAACACCAACAGTTGTCCCGACAGCGCGGTGGCCGCAGTTCAACATCGATGCACGCGCTGGCAAATGAGTACCAGTTTGCCGCAAAATACCGGCTGGATATGGGCGATCCGGTGACAGCACAATCCGATGTGAATCAGGGTATTCAGCTGATCATGCAGTCCGGCAGTCCGTATTCGACACCCTACCTGTCTGGTCTGTACACGGTTCAGTCTGCCCTTGCATTGCTGAACAATGACCGAAACGGTTATCTGGCGGCCCGGCAGCAGACCCTGAACGCATTGAACCGGTATGCGCAGTATCAATCAAGCCACCCCGGGCAGTTTACATGGACAGCCCGTGATGCCGGGAACCTCAATGGCATCATCGCGAACTGCGCGATGGATACGGCGGAGAAGATTCTGGAAATGGGTATGGATGCCGCTCAGGCAAAACCGTATGTGGACCTGGGATTGCAGACCCTGTCCCGCTCCAATCAGCCAACCCGTTCAGTTCAACAGTCCTGGCCCAATGTGGCCGTTGTGTTTTCATTGAACCGGTAGGGCACCAGGTGACGTGGAGGTTGAATGAAGCCGTATGGTGTAGATGATGCGATTTATGACCCCGACTGGTATGACCGGATCAATACATTTGATTTTGATGTGCCGTTCTATGCCGGGTGGGCGAAGCAGGTGGAGGGAAAGGTTCTGGAAATCTGTTGCGGTACCGGGCGGCTGACCGTTCCCCTGGCGAAGGCCGGTGTGGATATCACCGGCCTGGATTTGTCCGCGAACATGCTGGATCGGGCACGGGAGAAGGCCCGGGAAGCCGGTGTGGACATTTTGTTTATCCGGGATGATATGCGGACGTTCGATCTGGACAGCCAATTTGACATGATTTTCATTCCGTTCAATTCCCTCCAGGGCGTGTTTGCCTGGGAAGATGTTGTCGATGCCCTGGCGCGGGTCCATCAGCACCTGGCCCCGGGCGGTCTGTTCCTGCTGGACGTGTTCAACCCCAGTTTCCGATACATGGAAGACCGGGCGGGTAAACCGGTGGATCTGTTTCAGTTCAACCTGGATGATGGTCGTGAGGTGGTGATCCGGGAAACCTGCACCTACGTGGCCGCGGACCAGGTGAACCGGGTGACCTGGTATTTTGATGTTTCCGGTGAACAATTTGAAGCCGGCCTGGATGTGCGGTGCTTCTTCCCCCGGGAACTGGACGCACTGATTTCCCTGTGCGGTTTTGAAATTCTCCACAAGTACGGTGATTTTCAGCGGGCACCGTTTATATCCGAGTCCCTGAAACAGATCCTGGTCTGCCGTCCCGGCTGATCGAAGACTGCTGACGTTCGCGGATCCCCTACTGGTTCAGCCGGGCGAGTGCTTCCTTTGCATACAGCCGGACTTCCCAATCGGGATCATCCAGCGCCTTTTTCAGCACGCTTCTTGT
>CAZDKZ010000094.1:0-1971 GCA_964506215.1 uncultured Holophagae bacterium | reverse complement strand
TGAATCCCCCCTTCGCGCAGGGCGCCGTGCGGATGACGGAGCATGCCGGTGAAGGTTTCCCGGGCGGTTTTTTCATGGCGCCGGATGGCCTGGAAATACCGGTCCCGGTAGCGGGGATGGGATTCCGCTGCCTGTTGGACCAGTTCCGCGTCGGTGTATTTTTCCGCCAGTTGATCGGACACAATGTCCCGGGTGAATCGGGGCCGTAGCGTTTTGGCCGGATAGGACAGGCCGATCAGGACGGCGGTGTAGAGCACGATGATCAACGCCACTTCCCGTCTGCGCTTCGGAAAGTCTTCGCCGAACAGCGCACGTCCGGGCCAGGACAGGCTCCTGCCGATCCACTTTGGCAGCGGAAACAGGAAAGGGGTCCGTTCCCGGAAGGCCTGGTAGGTTTCCCCGTAATCCCGTTTCATCTGGATTTCCTCCAGCAGGCAAACCCCGATGATGATCATGGTGGACAGGAGCCAGGCCAGGCTCCCTTCGATTCCCCAGGAACGTTTCATGTTGGGCAGGTTGATGGGGCAGATGAGCATGCCGTAGCTCCAGAGGATCCAGCCCAGGTACTGGGGATGCCGGGAAAAGCGGTACAGCCAGAAATCTGCCACCCCCTGTTTCCGGTAGCGGGCGGTGAGCCAGGCATAAACACCCAGGATAAACAACAGCAGGCCCACTGCGATCAACAATACCGAGAACGGCGTCTGGAGATTGACACCGATCATCGACCCCAGCCGGTTCAGCAGGCGCAGGGGTAAGTGAATGACTTCCCCCAGGGTCATGGTGTCCAGGGATACGTCCAGGAAGGGGAGCCATCCTACGTTGAGCAGTCCCAGTCCGGCCAGGTAGAACATGGTCAGGGCAAACTGACCGAACACCGGCAGGAAAATGGCCACCGCGCCCAGTGAGGCCAGGCCGCGCTTCCGGCTGGCGAAACCGGCGATAATCATCAGCAGGATGGCACCGAAGCAGGCATAGCCGATGGTGCGCAGGTGATAGTGTTTGATAAAAAGCTCGGTCCGGAACCGCTGGTCTACTCCTGCGTGGGAGTCGACGGCCGGGTGTGGCAACTGGATTTTCTTATCTACGAGGCGGGGCAGTTCAATGGATGCAAAGGTGAGGCCCAGTGAAAAAATGATGGCCAGAATCAACAGGCCTGCGGCGCGAACACGGCCCGGCATGGCAACCTCCCTGTTCAGTTGTCCTGGTTGTCCCGGTTATCGACAATCCCCAGCTTTTCCGCACGTTGGTGCCATTTCCGTCGGGCCAATGCCTGCATATCCTCAACGGTGTCCACTTCATCCATGATTTCCATCCCCAGCAGGGTTTCCAGCAGGTCCTCCAGGGTGACCACCCCATACAGGCCGCCATAATCATCCAGGACAAAGGCCATGTGATTTCGCTGTGTCAGAAAGTGTTCCAGCAGCTGCTGCAGCACGGTGTCCGCCGGTATCATCCCGGCCGGTCGCTTCAGTTCTGCCAGTGTCCGGTGATGTTGATCGTGGGCGGCCTGCAGAAAAATGTCCTGCTTGAGGACAAAACCGGTGACCGCTTCCCGGTTATCCCCATAGACCGGGATCCGGGAGAAGACCATGTTCGGATGCTGTTCCATGGCATCTCCCACGGTCATCTGCTGCGGCAGGGAAAACACCACCGTCCGCGGAGTCATGATGTCCCGGGCGGTCAGTTCCTTCAATTGGAACAGGTTATTCAGGATGCGGGAGTCTTCCAGGCTGACAACGCCTTCCCGCACACCCAGGTCTGCCAGGGCCAGGAATTCATCCCGGCTGATGCGCTTGCGTTTGGTGGCGGGGGCCATCAGATGGGTAAGGCCCTTGGCCATGATAACCAGCGGCCACATGATCCAGATGGTGGGAACCAGGAGCCAGACAACCGCCGGCGCCAGTTTTCGCCAGTACACTGCGCCCAGGGTTTTGGGAATGATTTCGGAAAGGACCAGGATCAGGAAGGTCA
>CAZDKZ010000093.1:0-8025 GCA_964506215.1 uncultured Holophagae bacterium | reverse complement strand
CGTTGTGATATGCTGAACGCAATAACAGACAAAGGGGAGGAAAGTGCCGGTATGCGGTATGTGATGAAGATTCTCGACAACCTGGAGAAGATTGAGAATAGTCTGCGCGACATCTATGCGGCCCTGGCGGAAACAATGGCGGACAACCCGACTTTTCACCAGTTGTTTGTCCAGTTGAGCCGGGACGAGGAAACCCATGCCGGCCAGATTCGCTACCAGAAACGCCTGGTGCGTCAGAATCCCGGTGACTTTCAGGATGTGACGGTGGACCTGGAAGGAATGGATGAGGTGCTCCAGTTCTTTGACCACCTGCTGGTGAATCCCCCGAAAGGAACTTCCGAGGAACTACTGCGCTTGACAATTGACATGGAATCCATCAGCCAGGAACGGATGTACCGGTCCATCATCAGTGAAAGTTGTCCTGCGCTGAAACCCTTGATTGACAACCTGACGCGGTTTGACCAGGATCACCTGACCCGGCTGCAGGATTTTGCAAGAGAGCAGTTTCCCGGCGAATTCCAGTGAAGATCCTGATCGCGGCATTTCTCTTCGTGCACGCTATTGCGCACCTGGTGGGTTTTGTTGTGCCATGGAAACTGGCCGTACTGCCGGACGCCCCGTACAAGACAACCCTTTTCAATGATCGGCTGGACCTGGGTCACACCGGGATCCGGATTGTCGGACTCTTGTGGTTGCTCGGATTTCTGGCATTTGCGCTGGTTGCAGTCCTGTTCTTGCTGGAACACGGCCTGTGGATGAAACTGGCGGTCGGAACGGCAGTCTATTCCCTGCTGCTTTCCGTTTCCGCACTGCCGGAAGCGAAGGTCGGCATTCCGGTGAACATCGCAATCCTTGCTGGATTAACAGCCCGGTACATGGGCTGGTTCTGATTCCCCGTAAATTCACTTCCGCTGCTTCAGCTGATCCCACGGCATCGTGCTATTATTGATCAAACAATCAATCCGGAGGAACATGTATGGGTGATGCGATCGGTCTGCTGTTGCTGTTGATCGGGCTGGAACTGGTACTGGGTATCGACAATGTACTGGTGATTTCCATTTTCGTGGGACGGTTGCCGCAGGACAAACGGAAAAAGGCCCGGTTCCTGGGACTGGCGCTGGCCATGGTGGCCCGCATCGTCATGATCGGTGTGGTTCTTCTTCTCACCGGTATTACAAAGGAAGTGGCATTCGGATTTTCCGTTCGTGATCTGATCCTGATCCTGGGTGGCTTTTTCCTGTTGTATAAGGCCACCAGGGAGATTCACCACACCGTTGAACTGAAAGATGAGGAGCATGCCGAGGTGCATATTGACGACAGCCGGGGATACTGGTCCATCATGGGCCAGATCGTCCTGCTGGATATCGTGTTTTCGGTGGACTCGGTGATTACCGCAGTTGGGTTGACCGACCACCTCTGGGTGATTGTGGGTGCGGTGGTATTGTCTTTCGTGGCGATCATGATCTATGCCGGGCCCCTGGGTGAATTCATCCTGGACCATCCTGCGTTGAAAATCCTGGCCCTGGCATTCCTGATCACCATTGGTGTCACCATTTTCATGGAGGGCATGCACAAGCATGTGCCCAAGGCATACATCTATCTGCCCATGGGATTTGCATTGTTCGTGGAATTGCTCCAGATGCGATATGAATATAATCAGAAGCGCCGGAAAACGGCCTGACCGGACGGGAGGCAACGCAATGATTGAAGAAATTCGACTGAAAACGGGCGAATCCCATTGGCTGCGAAAAGGTCTGCTGATCGGTCGGACCAAGCTGGTTTATGCGGGGATGGTTTCGTCGGAGACATACTCCCTGGTGGTCCGGAGCCAGGATGGCGCCGCCGCCTTCGCATACAATCTCTACTTCCAGAAAGACCAGCCGGAACTGGAGCTGGCGGGCTGCAGGCTCCGGGTCAAGTGTGTGTCTTCCAGGGAATTCTGGTGTGAGAACCTGGGACTCATCGCGGACCAGGAATCGGATGAACGGTCATGAGACGAATCATCATTGTTGCCGTTGTCGTGTTCCTCGGGCTGCCGGCACTGGCGCAGGTCGGTGAAAACTGTTTCTCCGTCCTGGCTGGAAAACAGGCAACAGTGGACGGTGCCGTTCTTTGTGCCCATAACGAAGATGATCCCTGGCCCCAGATCGTCAACCTGCACAAGGTCCCCCGGAAGCAGCATGGAAAGGATGATGTGGTGACGTTGAAGAACGGCGGCACCTTTCCCCAGGTACCGGAGACATTTGCTTATATCTGGCTCCAGATTCCGGGTGAAGAATTTGCCTGCAGTTATATGAATGAGTTCGGTGTCACAATCGTTTCCAATGCCTGTGCGTCCAGGGAGAAGCAACCGGTACTCACGGATGGCGGCATTGGCTGGTGGCTGCGCCGGTTGATGGCGGAGCGGGCACGAACAGCCAGGGAAGCGGTGGAACTTGGGGGTGAGCTGGTGGAACGGTTCGGTTATACGGGTTCCGGCCGGACCTATTCGATCGCCGACGGAACCGAGGCGTGGATGATGGCTGTGGTGAACGGAAAACACTGGATTGCGCGCCGTATCCCCGATGACCGGGTCGCCGTGATTGCCAACCGGTATACCATCGACACAGTGGATCTGGATGATGCGGCGAATTGCATCGGATCTCCCGACATCGTCGACTACGCAATTGAAAAGGGCTGGCACAACCCCGGGTCCGATGATCCCTTTGTGTTCCACCAGGTGTACGGCGATCCGGAATCGGAATATGGCATCCGGAATATCGGCCGTCAGTGGCGGGGGATCAACCGTCTGAAAGAAGCGTCCATTCGGTTGAAAAAGCCCATGCCGTTTACATTTGTTCCCCGTAAGAAATTGACGCTCCGTGATCTGTTTGACGAATTGCGTGATCATTTTGAGGGTACGGAATTGGCAGGTGACCCGGCCTGGAACAACGGAAACCCCCACGACTTCCACGTGAAACGAATCTGTTCCCAGACCAACATGTATGGAATGGTGGCCCATTTGCGTGCCGACTTGCCGGCTGAGATCGGGTCGGTGCTTTGGGTGGCCATGCGGCGTCCCTGCATCCAGCCGTTTGTGCCTGTCTTTGCCGGTGTTTCGGGATTCCCTGTGGCATTCAGCCGTGTGACGGAACCGGCGGCACTGGTTGTTCAGTTCAAGGAAGTCCCCGAACGGTTCCGCCGGACCGGGAACCTGGCCTGGTGGTCCATCGTGGATCGGGCTGACCAGGTTGACGGCAACTATGCTGCCATGGGACCGGAGGCCCGGCAGGCCGCGGTGAAAATTGAAAATACCCTGTTGACCGCGGTACCCGGATTCCAGTTGAAAGCAGCAGAAGCCTGGACGAAGAAACCAACTCAGGTCCAGGAAACCCTGACCGGGTTCACCGCGTTGGGATTGCAGCAATTGATTCAGCTCAACCAATAATAGCTGAAATTGCATCTTACGGTTGACGTGAAGCGCTTAATGCTTTACAAAAAGGGAAGCAAACAACTGCGAGGAGGCAGACATGGCAAAAATCACCTTAAAAGGTAACGAAATCAACACGGTAGGCAACTTGCCGCAGGCTGGCGCGGCCGCCCCTGAATTTTCATTGACACGGACAGACCTGGCGGACGTTTCCCTGTCGGACTATGCGGGCAAGAAAGTGGTATTGAACATTTTCCCCAGCCTGGACACTCCGGTGTGCGCCAACTCGGTGCGCCGGTTCAACCAGGAAGCCGGTAACCGTTCGGACACCATGGTACTCTGCGTATCAGCGGACCTGCCTTTTGCCCATGGCCGGTTCTGTGAAGCGGAGGGGATTGAAAACGTGGAATCCCTGTCCATTATGCGTGCACCCGCGTTCGGTGATGACTATGGGGTCATGATCGCGGACGGTCCGTTGAAAGGGTTGCTGTCCCGTGCGGTGGTAGTGATTGGCACGGATGGCAAGGTGGCCTATTCTGAACAGGTTCCGGAAATCGTGGAAGAACCGGACTATGACAAGGCACTGGCTGCCCTGGACGCCGCCAACTGATTGACCAAATCATCAACCTTGACTGAAACAGGCGGGGAGCAATCCCCGCCTTTGTTCTTTTCGTGGGTGGGCGATTTACCCGATGACACGGTTCCGACCGGCTTCCTTGCCCTGGTAGAGCCGGTTGTCCGCTTCCTGGATCACGGCTTCCAGTTCCCGTTCCGGTGTATACACCGAGAGGCCGATGGTGACCGTGACGGTTTCCACGACGCTGTCTTCCGGTGCACCACCCAGCTCAACGGCCAACCGGAACTTTTCAGCAGCAATCCGGGCACCGTCCAGGTCGGTATCCGTCAGGGCAATCAGAAACTCTTCGCCGCCCCATCTACCGATCAGATCCTGTGCCCGGACCTGTTCCCGCAGTGCCCGCGCTGTTTCCTTCAGCACCAGGTCGCCCGTGTCATGGCCATGGGTATCATTGACCTGTTTGAAATTGTCCAGGTCGGCCATGAGAATGGTGATGGGAGACCCGCTCCGGTCTGCCCGTGCGACGAACAGCCGCAGTTTCTCCATCATGTCCCGGCGGTTGGACAGGCCGGTTAAGGGATCCGTTCGTGCCAGTTCGTCCAGCTGGTCGTTCATTTGTGACAGTTGCCGGTTGGCCTGCTGTTTGACCCGGTATCCCCGTATCGCGAAAATGGCAATCAGCGCCAGCAGAATCGCCACCGCTATGGCGGCGCCGATCGTAAACCGCTGCCTGTCAATCTGCAGATCCCGGATGGCCTGTTCCTGTCGGAGTATCTTGATTTCGGATTCCTGTTCCATCAATTTGTGCCGGTCTTCCAGTTCGGTTACTTGTCTGTTCAATTCCCGTTGAAAGCGTTGCTGTTGCAGATCGGTCAATTCCTGTTGAAAATCCAGGGCCTCCGCAAAACGACCTTGTATGCGCATCAGTTCAATCATCTGTGCCAGCACGGTTTCCTGGGCTTCAGCGACATTATTTTCCCGGGTCAGTTTCCTGGCTGATTCCGCCAATTCCATGGCCTGGGTGATGTCTCCCAATTGTCCGTAGCAGTTGGCCATGTTCAGTTGCGCCACGATGACACCGTACAGGCTATCCTGCTTCTGTTGCTGCGACAGGTATTGCCGGAACAGCGAAATTGCCTGTTCATAGTCACCCGCCAGGGAATGGGTGTAGCCGATATCGTGGGTGACAATGGATTCCAGATAACTGTCGTTGGCGGCCCGGGCTTTTTCCAGTGCCTGTCTCTTCAATGCCAGGGCCCCTGGAAAGTCTTCTTCAAGGGCCAGTACGTTGCCCAGTTCATTGAGAGACACAATTTCGAATCGTGAACTGCCCAGTTTCCGCGCCTGTTCCACTGTCTGTTGAAAGTAGCGCCGGGCCAGTTTCAAATCCGGCAGCTCCCGGTAGGCATAGGCCATCAGGAAGCGGGCTTCCAGCGCAATCCGGGGCTGGTTGTGTTCATTGGCCCACTGGATACACCGGGTGGCGGTTTCGGCACAGTTCATGGGTTCACCCAGTCGTACCTGGCACCTGGCCAGTATCATCAGGATGCGGCCCTTATGGGGTGGATCCATCCCTTCCGGTATCTGTCGCAGGGCAAGTTGCAGGAAGATTTCAGCGTCCGCGGACCGGGACATGAGGGAGAGGCATTCCGCCATGGCCAGGGCAAAACGGGAAATGGTCAACTGCGGGGTACCGGCCTCCCTGGAAACAGTCTCCCACAGGGGTTTGACCAGGTTGTGGGCTTCCTCCTGGCGGCGCAATCGGATCAGGGCGTTGATTTCCAACAGCTGTGCTTCGCGGACCAGTTGGGGTTGGCCCGACGGATCGATATCACCGGCCAGATTGCGGACCTCTTCCAGCACCTGCTCGGGATCCCGGTCAAGCTGTAATTCCAGTTGGGTGATCCTGTCGCCAACCGGTTGCACAGGCTTTGCCGCGTGGACGCGGATGCACGGATACAGGAGCAGGAACAGGCAAGTCCAGATCTTCGGGAGGTGCATGGTGTTCATGGATTTCATTGTACCAGACAGAATGTGTCGTTTCCCCGGCTACCCATCCTCTGCTAAACTTTCTCACAGAACCCGACAACATGCTGACAGGAGAGAACCATGACAGGAAAGCGGCCGGAAGCCGGTACCATCGGCTGGCGTGATCTGACGGTACCCGATGCGACAGCCATACGGACATTCTATGAACATGTGGTGGGCTGGAAACATGAACCCGTCCCAATGGGCGAATACGACGATTTCAGTATGCTGACGCCGGACACCGGCAGCTGCGTTGCCGGGATTTGTCATGCCCGGGGGGGCAATGCAGAACTGCCACCCCAATGGTTGATCTATATCCATGTGGACAACCTGGATGGGTCATTGCGGGCCTGCGTGGATGGGGGCGGGCAGGTGTTGTCCGGTCCCCGGGTGATGCCGGGATATGGCCGTTATGCGGTGATTCAGGATCCGGCCGGTGCGGCCTGTGCCTTGTTTGAACCGGAAACAGGAGGCGAATAATGAAGAAACCGGAATGGAATCGACGGAACTTTCTGAAAGCGGGGGCCGCGGGTGTGGCATTGGCAGCCGCGGGTGGTGTGCAACTGGGTTGCGCAAACGCAGAACAGACAGGCGGTGTTGTCCATTCGGCCAACGTACCGTTCAAGGATGACTTTCAGTGGAAGGAAGCAACAGTCACGCAGTTTCGGCAGGCCATGGATTCCGGAGAGCTGAGCGCGGTTTCCCTGGCGCAGGCGTACCTGGAACGGATTGAACAGATGGACAAGTCCGGACCCGCGGTCAATGCCGTGCTGGAACTGAATCCCGATGCGTTGCAGATCGCCGCTGAACTGGATGCCGAACGGGCAGCGGGGAAGATTCGTGGGCCGCTTCATGGTATCCCGGTGCTGATCAAGGGCAATATTGACACGGCGGACCGGATGACCACAACGGCGGGTTCACTGGCCCTGGAAGGGACGATCCCGTCCGCAGATGCGCCCATCGTGAAACGGATGCGGGATGCGGGTGTTGTCTTGCTGGGCAAGGCCAACTTGAGCGAATGGGCGAATTTCCGATCTTTGCGGTCATCTTCCGGATGGAGCAGCCAGGGACGCCAGACGAAGAACCCCTATGTGTTGGACCGGAATCCCTGCGGGTCCAGTTCCGGTTCCGGTGTGGCGGCATCGGCCAATTTGTGTGCCATTGCGGTGGGCACCGAGACCGACGGATCCATTGTCTGCCCGTCCAATGCCAATGGCCTGGTGGGGATCAAACCCACGGTGGGATTGTTGAGCCGCACCGGTATCATTCCCATTTCCCACACCCAGGACACGGCGGGCCCCATGGGGCGATGTGTGGCGGATGCGGCCGCCCTGTTGACCGTGATGGCGGGTGGTGATCCGACGGACAAAGCGACAGCCGCCATCCCCGGCCCGATTCCCGATTATGCAGCCAACCTGGACCCCGGCGGTTTGAACGGGATGCGGATCGGGGTGTCCCGGAATTTCTTCGGATTCCATGAGCAGGTGGACCGGATCATGGAAGAAGCCCTGGCGGCCATGAAGGACGCCGGCGCGGTGATCGTGGACCCGGCCAACATCGAAACAAAGGGTGAAATGGGCGAGGCGGAATGGGAAGTGCTGCTCTATGAATTCAAGCATGACCTCAATACCTACCTGGCCGGACGGGGGCAGGGTTCACCCATGAAAACACTGGCCGACCTGATCGCATTCAACAACGAACATGCCGACCGGGTCATGCCCTATTTCCAGCAGGAAATCTTCGAACTGGCCCAGCAGAAGGGTCCGCTGACAGAGCACGCTTATGTCAAGGCGCTGGCACACTGCCGGCTGAAGAGCCGGGATGAGGGGATCGATGCGACCTTACGGAAACACAAGCTGGACGCCATCGTGACACCCACCGGCGGACCGGCCTGGAAAACGGATCGGGTTACCGGCGATCATTTCCTGGGCGGCTCCTCCGAACCGGCAGCGGTGTCGGGTTATCCGTCCGTAACGGTGCCGGCGGGCTTTGTATTCGGCCTGCCCGTGGG
>CAZDKZ010000092.1:0-8144 GCA_964506215.1 uncultured Holophagae bacterium | reverse complement strand
GGCCGATCATCATGTGCTGGAAATCGGCTGCGGCTGGGGGGGCTTCGCCATCCACGCGGTCCGCCGGACCGGATGCAGAGTCACCGGCATTACCTTGTCGAAAGAACAGCTGGCCTATGCGCAAGAGCAGGTCGAGAAGACGGGTCTGCAGGACCGGATTGACCTGCAGCTGTGTGATTACCGGGACATGACCGGTTCGTTCGACCGGATTATCAGCATCGAAATGCTGGAAGCGGTCGGGCACGCCTATTTCAACAGTTATTTTGAAACCGTTGATCGCCTGCTGCAGCCGGACGGACGGGCCGCCATCCAGGTCATCACCATCCCCGATCAACGATATGAAAACTATCGCAGTAAACCGGACTGGATCCAGAAGCGTATCTTCCCCGGCGGTATGCTGCCTTCTCTGGCGGTGATGAGTCGGGCGGTCGCGAGCCGGACCAGCCTCAACATCATGACCGTGGAAAACCTGGGCCCCCATTATGCCCGCACTCTGAACCGCTGGCATGAACGGTTCGACACCGTGACGGAACAGTTGGCTGAAATCGGTTTTGACACAAAATTCCAGCGCATGTGGTCCTACTACTTGTCCTACTGTGAAGCCGGATTCCAGGAAGGTGCCATCCATGTGCTGCAACTGGCCCTTTCCAAACCGGGAGACCCGGGTCCTGCACCCCTGATCTTTACGGCAGACTGAACCCATGCTTTCCGGTGGCAACTCCCCGGCAAATCTGGGATAATGGGCGGGAATTCGACTTATGGGAGTAGAAATATGAAGCGCTTTTTCGCATGCTGTTTGATGACTGCCCTGCTGGGCCTGGCATTGTTCACCGGCGGCTGCCGGCAGGAAGAAACCTACCAGGGTTCCGGCAAAGTGGTAGCCAATATCAACGGACACAAGATCACCGAAGATAAACTGGACATGATCATCCAGGCATTGCCCGCAAATGCCCAGGAACAGTTGAAAACCGAAGAGGGAAAGAAAACCCTGATCGACCAGATCACCACCCAGAAACTGCTGGTGGAACACGCGAAGGAAATGGGACTGGACCAGGACGCCAGTTTCAAGATCCGCAAGGAAATCATGAACGATGAACTGCTGCTCAACCAGTTCTACCAGAAACTCACCGAGGACAATCCCGCGGACGATGAAACCCTGAACCTGTTCTATACGACCAATACCGATATCATGGGTGCCAAGGAGCAGTATGCTGCCGCGCATATTCTCGTTACCCCCAAGGCCGATCAACAGATGTTCAATGCCCTGAACGATGACGCAAAAACCGAAGAAGAAGCCCTGGCCAAGATTGACATGCTGCAGAAGAAGCTGGCCGAAGGCGTCACCTTTGATCAACTGGCAAAAGATTATTCCGAAGGACCCAGTGCTCCCCGCGGCGGCGACCTGGGTACATTCAAGTCCGGCGACATGGTAGCCGAATTTGAAACCGCCCTCGCCGATCTGGAACCCGGACAGGTCAGCGGCATCGTGAAAACACGTTTCGGCTATCACCTGGTTTATCTGAAGGACAAGGGCATGATGGATCGCGCGGAATTTGCCGATCTGACCCCCCAGCAGAAGGAACAGTTGAAAGGCGAATATTATCGCAAACTGGTTAACGACATTGTTGAAAAACGGAAAGAAAACGCGGTTGTCGAGGTGCACTTCTGATTCAGCGTATACTTGTTCCGATTTTCGCATTGCTGTTGTTCGCAACCGGTTGCCGGACATTAAACGAGGAATCCGTACCGGAAGACGTCATTGCCCGTGTAGGTGACCAGTTGGTGTTGCGTTCAGAATTTGTTTTCTTCCTGGAATCCAACTATGCAACGGTGCTGGAGGAGGAGGATCCGTCTCTACTGGGCACGCTGTTGGAAGACTACCTGGAGAAACGGAGCCTGGTGGCCTACCTCCACGAAAACGGACAGCATCCAAGCGAAGCGGAAATCGCGGACTATCTTCGAATCACCGGTCAGGATGCACTGCTCAACAGCTATGACCTGGAACAGAAACGCCTCCTTGCGTTAAACACCTCACTGGTCCTCGGCGAGGACAAACTGGTAAACCTGGTTGCCGCAGAGATTGAGGAGCCGACACTGGAAGAGGCCCAGACCTACTATGAGCAGAACATCAATGAGTTTCTCCAGGAGGAAACCATCTGTTTCATCCGCCTGTCATCCACCTATGAAGACCTGCTGAAAGATGCCCGGTACTGGCTGGTGAGCCGGAAACAGGACATGGACTTTGTCCGGAAACGGTTCCACGACATTCTGATAGAAGAAGACTGTTTTGAACTGGCGGAAATCCCCGAAGTGTTCCTGAAAACACTCCAGGAGCTCAAGATCGGACGCACGTCCAAGATCGTAGAAATGCAAATGGGACAGGTAACCATATACAGCATGTTCCGTGTCACCCGCACCATCCCGGCCCGGCGGCTGGCCTTCGAAGAAGTCAGCAGCATGATCCAACGCAAACTGTACCGCCAGCGACTGAACGATAGAATCGCGGAACGAACGGATTCAATTCTCATGGGCAGACGAATTACCGTTTACCCGGAGCATGTTCTGTTGTTTAATTATACGGGGAAATTTCCTGTATCTCACGGGGAGGAAGAATGAAACGACGTCTATTGATTTTACTGCTGATTCCGACCATTTTCGTGCACGCGGAAGTCCAGGAAAAGATTGCGATCGTGGTGAACAATCGCGCAGTGACACTGTACGAACTGAAGAAGGTATACCAGGCACGTTCAACGGAACTGTTCCAGCAATACTCCGGGGACGAACTGCAACAGAAACTGGCTGAATTGAAGGAAGCGATCATCAGGGAAAAAACAGATGACCTCCTGCTCCTGGAAAAGGCGGATCTGGAAGATATTACCATCACGGACAAGCAGATGGATTCATTCATTGAGAGCCTGATGGCCGAAAACAATATCGACAACAAGGAACAATTTGAGAATCTGCTGGTCCAGTCCGTTGGCATGACATTGGAAGAATTCAGGGAAAATCAACGGGACCAGCACAAGGCAAGAACCGTTATCCAGCAGCATGTCATCGCCCGCATCAGTGCGGATGAACCGGAAATCCGGGCCTACTATGAAAGTCACCTGGAAGACTATATGACGGACTTCACCTATGACATCCAGGAGATTGTCCTGTTCTTTGACGAAACCAACCGGATCCTGGCGGAAACCCGCGCGAAGAGCTGCCTGGAAGCTTTGAACAACAAGAGCATCGGGTTCGGCGAAGCCGTCATGCAATATTCCGAGTCCGGCTCCAAGGACTACAACGGCGAACTGCAGAACCTGCGCAAAGGGGACCTTCACCCGGACCTGGAAAGCGCCGCACTGGCCCTGGAAATTGGCCAGACCTCCGGCATCGTCGAACTACCCGGCTCCCTGCACATTGTCCGCCTCAGCGGAAAAAAGGAGCCGGAACCCATCCCATTTGATGAGGTAAAGAACAAAGTCGAACGGATCCTGGTGGATCCACAGGTGGAAGCCAATATCAAGAAATTCGTGGACGATCTCCGGAAGACCTTCTACCTGCGGGTAGACGTGAAACCGGAAGACTTATGAGACTGGATCTCTTTTTAAAGAAAGCACTGATTGTCAAGCGCCGGTCACTGGCCAATGAACTGGTCCGTTCCGGTCGCGTCATGCTCAACGGCAGCCTGGCCAAACCGGGACGGGAAGTGAAACCCGGTGACCTGCTGGAATTACCCCTGCACCGGCGTCGATTGAAAATACGAGTTCTTGACATTCCGATACGGCCGGTAAAAAAGGGGACCGAGCTGGCCTATTATGAGGTCCTGGAAGAGGAGATCCTATCATGACACAGACTGAGATCCGAACCCTGGAACCGGACTGGAAGGGCGAGAGCGTTTACCTGCTGAAACTGCTTGCCGTCCGTGAAAAGAAAAACGGCGGACAATATCTCCTGCTGAAATTCGGCGATGCCACCGGCGAAATTGTGGGGATGATGTGGGACAACTTCGACGGCATTCCGGAGTCCATCCGGCCCGGGGATTTTGTGCACATCCGCTTCCGTGTCCAGTTGTACAACGGCAAGCTGCAGATGGTGGTGACCAAAATGGAGAAAGTGGAAGAATCGGAACTGGAAGATATTTCCATTTTCTTTCCGGTCAGCGAACGTTCCCCCGATGATATGCTCCAGGAAATCAACAATATCATTGAAAACGAGTTGACCGACCCTCACTTGAAAAAACTGGCGCAGGACGTGTATTCAGATGCGGAAGTTGTGGAACGGGCACGGATAGCGCCTGCAGCCAAAAGCATGCATCACGCCTATCGGGGCGGATACCTGGAACACCTGCTGACCCTGCTGAAACTGGCCGTACAGGTATTGCCCGTTTACCCGGATGTGAACCGGGACCTGGTCCTGACGGGATTGCTGTTTCATGACCTGGGTAAACTGTGGGAATTGAACTATGGCCGGGAGTTCAGCTATTCAACTGAAGGTCGTCTCCTGGGCCATATCGCCATCGAGTATGACTACATTTCAACGCGCACCCGGAACCAGGAAAACTTTCCCGAAGAACTTCGGCTCCAGTTGCTTCACATCCTGCTTTCCCATCACGGGGAACTGGAATTCGGATCGCCCAAACGGCCCAAGACACCGGAAGCATTGATGGTAAACGCACTGGACAACCTGGATGCCAAGCTCAATGCCATGCGACTGGCCATTGACGCCGATGTGCCATCAGATCACCCGGACTGGACACCGTTTATCCCCATGTTCAACCGGATGATCTATAAGAAACGTCCCTGAGTCTTCAGGAACTGCTGACTGTACGGGAGAGACTGGTTTGGCATTTCCCCAATCCGTTTCAATCGGTGCATTGACCATTTCACCGGCTTCGTTCCTGGCCCCCATTGCGGAAATTACCGACAGCCCGTTCCGCAGGATCGTACGGGGCTTCGGTGGTGCCGGCGCCGTATTCACGGAAATGATCCCCTCGGATGCGTATACCCGGAACATTGAACGGACCGATTTCATGGTCCGATTTGCCGAATCCGAGCGGCCGGTATTCTTCCAGATCGTGGGCAAGGATCCGGAACGCATGGTGATGGCGGCGGAAATGGCCCAGGAAGCCGGTGCCGATGCACTGGACATCAATATGGGCTGCCCATCCAGCACCATCACCCGCCATGGCAGCGGTTCCGCGCTGCTTCGAAACCCGGAACTGGCCGAACGGATTATCCGCGCTGTCCGGAAGGTTACCCGGATCCCACTCACCGTAAAGATCCGCAGCGGCTGGGACATGAACAGCCTGAATTATCGGGAAATCGGCGCCATGGCTGAAGATTGCGGCGTAGACGCGGTCTTTTTCCACGGGCGGACCCGGAAACAGATGTACCGGGACACCGTTCACCTGGATCATATTGCCGACTTGAAGCAACAATTGACCGTACCGGTTATCGGCAACGGGGATGTGGTGGACTTGCCGTCACTGGAACGGATGCTGGATACCGGGTGCGACGGCGTTATGATTGCCCGGGCTGCCATCAAACGGCCCTGGATATTTGCGGAACTGGCGGGCGGTGAACCGGCCGGTCCGGAAGAACTGCTCCAGTTGGCCGTCAAGCAATTCGAAGAGTGTATCGCGGAATATCCCCACCGGCTGGCTCTGCACAAGATGAAGGTGTTCATCGGCTGGTACTCCAAGTCCCTGCCCCATGGGAAACAGCTACGCATGCAACTGACCCGGATCCACGACACCGAAGCCGGCATGTCACTGCTGACGGAATATGCTGACCAACACGGTTTCAGCTTGCAGGAAACCGATCGCTGACATAGATTATGAATCAGTCCTGTACCGGCCACAGAAGAATGGCGGTGCATGACCATACTTACAAAAAGATATACGTTAGAGAGGTAGAAGTTATGGCACTGAAAACCATGATATTCATCGACGGCAGCTGGATCTTCCACAACAAGGGGGAAATCATGACTGCCTACAACGATCCGGATTTCAAGATCAGCTACCAGAGCATCCCGGAATTGATTGCCCGACACATTTCCGGTTATACCAACATGGCGGTAGACGTGGTACGCACCTGTTTCTTCGGTGCCATCCCGATCAACAAACCCGCATTTGACCCCAGCCCCCAGAATGCATTCTACGAATACCTGCAAAAAGAATGTCGCTTTGAAGTGGACATTTATGAAATTGATTTCAAGAACCAGACCGGGTATTCGCCGTTGGAAAAATGCGTGGATATCGGCCTGGCCACATCGATGATGTACTATGCTTCACTGAACGATGCCATGGAAATCGCTGTCCTGGTCGCCGGCGATTATGATTACATGCCGCTGTTGAAACGGGTTCGGATGATGGGCAAACGCACCTTGCTGGTCGCACTGAAAAAACTGGGTTCTGTATATCCCACGTCCCAGAAGCTCCTGCACAGCAACGACCTGTTTGACTTCCCGCCATTGTTCCTGGAAGAACACCTGGACGAAATCCGGCTGGTCAAAGAAAAACGCTACCGGTCCTGCGATACATGCGGAACCGATGAATTGACAGACTGGAGCGGCCGCTATTTTTATTGTACCCAATGTAGAAATCGTCACCGGGAGGAAACCGAACGTGAAGAAAACGGAAAGCATGAGAATTGGGATGAGTAGATTGCTCTGGATGGTCCTGTTGCTCACCGTGTCCACAGCCACTGCCCAGGATATTCACACGGATCTCGCGAAAGCACTGGAAGCAGACGACATGGCCCAGGTCTGCCACATCATTGACGCAACCGGCATGTACGTTGCGGAACATGAAACCGGAGAAGCGGCGTTGCTGTACCTGTGCCGTAATGGAAAAATTGACCAGGTCCGTCTCCTGCTGGACCTGGGTTGCGACCCGGACAGCCGGGGCAAAACGGGAGATTTTGAAGGATGGACCGCTCTCACCCTTGCCTTACTCAAGGAACATTCTGAAATCGCCGTACTCCTCCTGGACCACGGGGCAGACCCCAAGCTCACGGTGAAAGGCAGCGATTGGGGGAAATGGAGCCCGCTGATGATGGCAGCAAGAGGTGGTGATCTCCTGGTATTGGACCGCATCCTGAAAGCCGGCGAAAGTCCGGACAAACGTACCCACAAGAACCGGATCACTGCCCTGATGATGGCCGCCGAAGCCGGTCAAACAGAAGTTTGCCGGGTATTGTTGGAAAACGGGGCCAATCCGAGAAAGAAGGACAAGAATGGCTGGACGCCACTGTTCTACGCCGCCAAAGCCGCCTCGTTCCCCTGCATTCAACTCCTGGTGGAAGCCGGTGCCAGGGTGGACATCAAGGACGCAGAACAGGTCCCACTGCTGATCTATGCATCCAAATATGTCACCGACAGAAGGAAAATGCCCACAGCACCGGCTGACCTGGAAAAGATCCTCCCGTATCTGCGGGAACGGACAGACAGCCGGTAAGACTGGAAGCACCTGACCATGACCGGCATCTTGACACCCGAGCGCCTGGCAACTGCCATGACATACGACCGATATCGCGAACGCATCCGGGAACTGCTTGCCGCGGGCCGGACCACCGGCACCGATCATTCGGATCAGATGGTTGAATTTACCCGGTTGAACGATCACCGGATGGGACGGATTGAACGAACGGTGACACTTTCCGAAAAAACACGGAGCGTATTGGCGAAACTGGACCGGAAACTGAAATGGGTGTTATTGGCAGAGGCCTGGTGTGGTGACGTGGCCCAGAACCTGCCCATCCTGGCCATGATGGCCGATGCCGCGCCGGGCATTACCCTCCGGATCCTGCTGCGGGATGAAAACCCGGATATCATGGACGCTTACCTGACCAATGGCGGGCGGGCCATACCGAAACTGGTCTGCCTGGACGGCACCACGCTGACGGAGTTGTTCACCTGGGGACCCCGTCCGGAACCGGCCCAGGCGATGGTACGGGAACACAAAAAGGACCCGCAGGAACCCTACAGTGAATTCGTCAAGAAAGTCCAGCTCTGGTATGCAAAAGACAAGGGCAAAAGCATTCAGCGTGAATTCAGGGACCTGCTGACAGCATTGATTTGAACGGCCTGAATCCGCGGATATCTGATTTGCCTGCTGTTACACCTTGAGTTTGTTGATCAGTTTCATCACATGATCG
>CAZDKZ010000091.1:0-8377 GCA_964506215.1 uncultured Holophagae bacterium | reverse complement strand
GAAGGGGCGTGGATGTGATGCCCATTTATTTCCATGGTTTTCCGTTCACTTCGGACAAGGTGAAGGACAAGATTATACGGCTGTGCGGCCGGCTGTCACAGCAACAGGATCGGATGACCCTCAACGTGGTGAATTTCACGCCGGTACTGACCGCGTTGAAAAAGGATGTTCCGGAGAAACTGATTATTGTGCTGATGCGTCGGTTCATGGTAAGGATTGCGGCGGAACTGGCCTGTGAGCAGAATTGCCTGTCCCTGGCCACCGGGGACAATCTGGGGCAGGTGGCCAGCCAGACGCTGGAGAACCTGGGATGTGTGTCCGATGCCACGGATATGATGATTCTCCGGCCGCTTCTGGGCATGGACAAGTTTGATATTGTGGACGAAGCCCGAAAACTGGGTACCTATGACATCTCCATTGAGCCCCACGAGGATTGCTGCACCCTGTTTGTGCCGAAGTTTCCGGAAATCTACGGCAAGATTCCAGAAGTTCGGGAAGCGGAGCAGCTGCTGGACGTGGATCAGCTGGTTCAGGCCTGTGTCAACGACGTGGAGCGGACGGTGTTTGATCCGGAGCCGGCAGGAGTGGAAGAATGACAAAACAGGGTAACGAAGAAGGGAACTATTGCATGATGACAGGAAAGAAGCAGAAACTGGAAGACCTGCTGGATTTTCCCACCGACCACCGTTTCAAGATTATGGGTGTCAGCGGGGAGCTGGACATCAATGCGGTGATTGACCAGATGGAAGCGATCTGCGGGGAAACGGTGGACCGGGACGCCATGGAGATTCGGGAAAGCAGCGGCGGGAAGTATACCTCGTATACCGTACCCATCCGACTCAAATCGCCGACGGAGCTGAACGGTGTGTATGCGTTGCTGAAGGATACGGAGCAGGTGAAATACTACCTGTAAGCGGGCGTGCCCGTTTACTTGAAGAACTCGGACAACTCGGGGTCCCTTCCCAGTATGTCACGTAGCGAAATGGAATCAGCGTTATCGGACTGTTTGGACCTGGCCGGTTCTTCCGGCACAGGGACGGCTTTTTCCTTGAAAAGCCGCCGGGCAGCGGGCCCCACCAGGGACTGAAAGGTGGGTTCATCCAGGGGGTGGTCCAGGTGGACCATATGGATGTTGTCGGCGGAACCGGCCCGCTCCATCTGAAGTTTGCGATAGAGACAACTGGCGATGATGATGGGGGTGTCAGGGCGACGAGCCGCCAGTTCCTCGGCTACCGCAAATCCGGATGCGCCCGGTAGCAGGGGGTCAATAAGAATCAGGGCCAGGGTTGCACTTTCTTCTACTTTCTGGAGGGCATCTTCCCGGTTGTGGGCCATCTGCCCTTCCAGGTCCATACTCTCTGCCCATTGCACCATTTTGCTGCAGTCACGTGGATTGTAGTGCACAATCAGTATGGTGTTTTTCAATCAGACAGCTCCCTTCGCCCCGTTTTATGATTCCCGCGAAGTATAATTTAGGTTGAAAATCCCTTTTGTAAAGGTCTTTCTGGCGATTTTTAAGAATGATACAGTCGGCAGAAAAGTACTGTGGCCAGTTTTTTGTAAGACGCAAGCCTTATGTATGAATTGTGATCATCGTGCATGGGCGTGTCATTTTTTGGACAGCAGTTTCTCCAGGACAACAGCGGCCACGGTGAGGCCGAACGTACCGGTAACCGTGACCATGGAGCCGATGATTTCAGATTTGCTGACGGTATCGGGCCGGGTTTCCAGCGAATAGACCACCGGGAAGTCCCGGTGACCGAACCCCCATTGGCGGAGCTTTTTCCGCATCCGGTGAGCCAGTGGATCATGTTTCGTTTCCCAGATGGAACCGGACTGAACCATTGTGGGGTCCAGTTTGAACCCGGCACCGGTGGATGCGACGATGGGAATGTCATGCTTCAGGCAATGGAGAATCAGGTTCAACTTGGGTACCAGGGAATCGATGCAGTCGGCCACGATGTCATAGCCGGAATAGTCCAGCGATTCAAACGTCTCCCGGTTCAGGAACATCGGATACGGATGGATGATAACGTCCGGGTTGATCTGCTTCGCCCGCTTTTCAAAAGAAACGGCCTTCTGCTCGCCGAGGGTGTCGGTCAGGGCGAACAGTTGCCGGTTGATGTTGCTGGGTTCGGATAGATCCGCGTCCAATGCGCCGACCGTTCCCACACCGCATCGGACCAGGGCTTCGGCACAGAAGGATCCGACGCCACCCAGGCCGGCTACCAGTACACGGGATTGCCGGAGCCGTTCAAACCCGTCTTTACCGATCAGTTGTGTCAAGCGTTCCCAGCGGTCCATTGGAACGCCTCCCGTGCATTGTCTGATGTGATCCGTGCCAGTTCCGCCGCTTCCAGTCCAAGGATCCCGGCAATGGCTTTGCCGATTACGGGCAGGTTGGCGGGTGTATTGGGTGGAACAGTCCCCGGGGGCGGCAGGTCCGGCGCATCGGTTTCCAGCAGGATCCGGCCCGGTGGAATGGACCGGATGGCCTTTTGTGCCCGGGTTGCGTTTTCCCGGATGGCCGGGCCGCCGAATGAAAACCACACATGGGGCAGTTGTTCCAGTAACTGTCGGGCCTGTTCGGATGAGCCGCCGTACATGTGCAGGATGAAATGGACGTCGGCAAACTCCTTCACCATGGCCGCAAAATCGTTCCATGCCTTGCGCAGGTGGATGATGACCGGAAATTTCCGGTTGGCGGCGACGGTCAGTTGGGCCCGGAACAGTGCTCTTTGAAGCCCGTGGTCAGTTTCCGGATACCAGTAGTCCAGGCCGATTTCCCCGATGATCCGGACAGCTTGATGACGATCCAGAATGGCTGTCAGCTCCTGTGCCACGGTTTCCGGATCTTTCGGAGGCAACAGGGGGTGCCAGCCCGCTGCCAGGCGGATCCGTTGATCCGTTCCGGCCAGCCTGACGGCTTCTTCTGTCAGGCCGGATACGCCGGGAATGACCAGTGCAGACACGCCTGCATGTAGAGCATTCTGCCAGGCGGACGGGTCGAGGTTGTCCAGGTGGCAGTGACTATCCGTCCACATGGCCCGGTTCCGGTGTGGTATCAAATCCGGCCTGCTGCATGATGTCCGTCAGGTGGGGGACCAGCTGGGTGTCCATCAGCGAAACCGTCAGCTCGTTGTCCGTGAAATCGAAGTGAACCACCATGGGCAGATCGGCCAGCAGTGCGGACAATTCTGCGCGACAGCGATCGCAGTCGAGACCGGACACCCGGAATCGAATTTTCACCGGCTGCTGCATGGGTTCCGGCCGGGGTTGTGGTTTCCGGTCCAGGTAGGTGCTGCTGCCGAGGATGGCATCAGCGGTGTCAGTTCCCAGCCGTTCCGTCAGGTTGGCGGGCTCATACTGAAATCGGTGCATCTGGTCTGCTACTGTGTCGCCGGAGATGTCATGGACAAGCTCAAAACTGTCCGATCCGGTCACAGTAACGAACAGGGTGTCCGGTCGGCCGAACAGGTTGTGGGTATTGCCCATGGCCTGCTGGTAGGCGCCGGTGAGAAAGATCCCCAGGTAATAATGATCATCTTTCATCTTGTGCAGGCGAAGGGTGTGGGCGGAGGCGCTGTCATCCACGAACCGGTTGATCTTGCCGTCCGAATCGCAGGTGATGTCGGCCAGGGTGGCGGCTTCCCCGGGCAGTTCGTCCAGCCGTTGGATGGGGACCACCGGGAATAACTGCCGAATGGACCAGGCATCCGGTATGGACTGGAAAATGGAAAAATTGCTCACATACTTGCTGGCCATGTGTGCTTCCAGTGCGTCCAGTTCTTCCGGCCGCGAGTCCACCCGGTGGGCCAGCGCCACCGCTTTTCGAACAATATTCCAGAAAATCTGTTCACCGGCCGCCTTTTCCCGCAGGGACACCACCCCCATATTGAAACGGGTATGGAGCTGTTCTTTCATGTGTACGGCATCATGGAAATATTCCCAGAGGTTCCGGGTATTGATGGTGTCGTAGGTTTCCTGCAGGTCAAACAGGGCCTTTTCGGTGGAAAAATCGGTATTGATCACCGGCATCGGGCTGAACAGGGAATGTTGCTCAAAGGCATCCACGACGACCATGCCGTGATGGGCGACCATGGCCCGTCCGCTTTCGGTAATCAGGTCCGGTTCGGGAACCCCTTTCTGATTGCAGACGTCCTTCAGGTGGAACACGATGTTGTTGGCATACTCGGTCATGGAATAATTGATGGAAGAATCGCCTGGTGACCGGCTGCCGTCATAATCCACACCCAGGCCGCCGCCAAAGTCGATGACGCGGACGGATGTGCCCAGTTTCACCAGTTCGGCATAGAGCATGCCCGCTTCCTGGACCATCTGTTTCACCTTGGTGGTGTGGGTGATCTGGGAGCCGATATGAACGTGGAGCAGGTCGAGTTGGTCCAGCAGTTCTCGTTCCCGCAGGGTTTCCACGGCGCCCAGGATCTCCGCTGCGGTCAGTCCGAACTTGGCAAAGTCACCGCCGGACTCTTCCCATTTGCCCTTCCCCCGGGTGTGGAGCCGGGCGCGGATGCCGATCCGGGGAATGGTTTTCAGATCTGTCCTGTCAATCACGTCGAACAGGATGTCCAGCTCCGAGAATTTCTCGATGACCAGTGTGGTTTCCGGGCAATGGGCTGCTGCCTGACAGGCCAGTTCGATGTATGCGGTGTCTTTGTAGCCGTTGCAGATGATCCGGCTGGTTGACGGGATGACGGACAATACCGCGGCCAGTTCGGTCCGGGATCCGGCTTCCAGTCCGATACCGGCATCTGCGCCCCCTGCCAGGACGGCCTGTACCACCGGGCCCAGCTGGTTGACCTTGACGGGGTATACCGGTGTATACCGGCCCTGGTAAGCGAATTCCCCGCAGGCACGTTCAAATGACTGTGCCAGTTTCCCCACGGAATAATGAATCATCTGCGGGAAATGCAGGTGGATGGGCGTCCGGAATCCCCGGTTTCGCAATTGATCAACAAGGGTGCGCAGGCCGACCCGCACATGATCCTCCTTGGTGGGATGGACCATCACCTGACCGTTTTCTCCCACCCGGAAATAGCCGACGCCCCAATCCGGAATTCGATAATACTGTTCCGCAGTTTCTGTCATCATAACCCTTCCACTATAGACGAGTTAACAGGTTCCGGTCAAGACAGACGAGTGGCAATTCAGGCAGGCCCGGTTGGACACGGATTGTGCCCACTATTTTCGCAAATGCTAAAATTAGCAAGATACTTCTTGATGAATCATGCGTATATTGTTATATTTTTCACACGAGGTCTTATGTGCGTTAGGGGGGTTCTCTCGGTTATCAACCCGAAAGAAAAATTGGAGAGGTTATGAAACAGGCGAAGTATCTGCTCTTTGCCGCATTGGTGTGCGCAATGCCGCTCGCCTTTGCTGGGGGAGGCAACTTCGTCGGAGACGCAGCCTGTGCTGACTGTCATGAGGTCGGGGCATCATTCCACAAGAGCTTTCATTCCACCTATTTTAAGAAAGGTGATGAGTTCCGTTGTGAGACGTGCCACGGTTCCGCGCAGCAGCATGTTGAGGAAGGCGATCCGGCGATGATTGCCGGTCCGGGTAACACGATGAAGATGGACAAGCAATGTCTGACTTGCCATAACACCGAGTTTCACGGACTGAAAGAACAGCATGTCGTAGAGTTCGGGGTTGGATGTGGCGATTGCCATACCATCCACCAGCCGGCTTACAAGGGATCTCTGGAAAAGGATGATCTCTGTCTGGACTGCCACATGGACGTAAAAGCCAAGATGTACCTGCCCTCTCACCATCCGGTGAAGGAAGGGAAAATGGCTTGTTCGGATTGCCACGCATTCGATGGTGGCGAACCCATGCTGGCGGATCGGATGAACGAAGGATGTCTGGAATGCCATCCGCAGCACCGTGGCCCGTTCGTATTTGAACATGCACCGGTGACGGAAGATTGCGGCATCTGCCATGATCCGCATGGTACGGTGGCGGATAACCTGCTGAAGGCAAACGAACCGTTTGTCTGCCTGCAGTGCCACCAGATGCACTTCCACACCGCGATTCCGGGGTATGAAGGCACATGGTCACCGCCCAACCATCCGGAACGGGGACCGTTCACATCTGACATGAACGGTAGTAAGAAGGCATACCTGACCAGATGTACCCAGTGTCACACCCAGATCCACGGATCTGATCTGCCGTCTCAGGCCATCAGTGCCGGCGGCGGCGTGTTGACCAGATAGGAATAGGGGGAGAAAATGAAGAAGACATTGATTGCCCTGTTCTGCTGTCTGTCAATGATTGTTTGGCCAGTGGCCGCCGAAGAAAAGCCCGATGCTGCCAATTATGTTGAAGTGGGTCTCCACGGCAACGATATCAGTGGCAACCAGAGCCGGGTTTCGGAATACAACCAGGCACGGGACCGGGTCGAAGGTACCCTTCAGCTTCGGCTGATGAATGAAAAAGATGACCTGAAGTACAAACTGGACCTGTCCATTTTCAGTAACGATGACATGAAACTGGACCTGGTGATCAACAAGGGTCACTGGTTTACGTCCACGACCACCTATAACAAGTTCATGCACAAGATGGGTCATGACTATCTGACCAACATGGTGTACCGGGAAACAACCAATCCCGACGCAAATACACCGGGCGGGAAGATGGCCACCTACTATGACCACAACCCGAGCATGGACTACTTCAAGGTATATGAAGATCTCCAGCAGGTGTTCAACATCCAGCTGAATACCGAAATGGAAAGTGATCTGGAACTGGGTTTCCGGGCACAGACCCGGACCGGTGTTCACCAGACCATGCAGCTGTCCCACTGCGACAACTGTCATGTCCAGACCATGGCTGCCGACCTGGACCAGGTCAACTATGACGCCTGGGTCAAGGTTCATGCCAAGGTCAACAATCGCTTTGACGTGTCTTACAAGTTCACGTACTCCAAGTTTGAAAACGACGCAGACCCCACCATGTATGCCATTGACCTGCCGCGCCATCCCGCCAACGGCGGTAACGTGGAAGAATTTGGTTCCCGTCAGGTATTCGGTGGGGAAGACGTTGTCAGCGGGTATGTGAATGATAATGAACGTGCCAGCCACGAAGTCCGCGTGGAAGGACAGGTGACCGATGTGGACCGGATTGTGGGGAATGCATCCTACAGCAAGGTTAAGAACAAAGGTGCCAACCTGAACCTGACCACCACGGCCGGCTCGTTCCGCTGGAGTCACAAATACAACAACCAGTTCAGAATGGATGCCCTGTTCTCTTATTACAAGATGGACAACGATGACATCATGATTGACCTGCCCGCATGGCGTGACGGTCGCGGCGGGGGCGGTCAGGACTTTGACTGGATGCGGTATTCCGCGTATGACCGGAACGTGTCCCTGCTGAAATTCAAGGGATACTACAAGAAGGACCAGAACAACCGGTTTACGTTCACGGCCCGCTATGAGCAGGTCGACCGGGAAAACACAATGGTAACGTTCGACCAGGAAACCGAAACGGTTGAAACGGAACTGAAAGTCCGTTGGGATGGCCGTTATGGTGACCTGCGGGCAATGCTGGAAGCATCCTATGAAACCATTGACAATCCGTTTGCCAACGCAGCCGGCATTATTGAGCCCAGCCTGGGTACCACATTGACGCCGATTGATGGCAACACCTTTGTCTACTACTGGCAGCGGTATCGGATCGGTGAGGCAACCAATCTCCCGTCCACCGACATGAACCTGCGCGGCAACCTGTCCTACAAGGTCAGTGACCGTGTCTCTGTGAGCGCAAATCTGAATTATCGTGATGGTTCCAACGATGACCTGAACTATTATGAATTTGACGTGGAAGCGCTCAATGCCGGTTTGAACCTGTTTGCCGTACTGAACGACAAAGCCGTGATGAACTTCGGGTTTAATCATTCCAACATGGAAACACAGGCGTTTTTCTCCGTGCCTGTGTTTGATGGCTGAGCGGGCCACCTTAGCTCCGACGGTGTCGGAGGATACATGCATTATGGTTCCGCCAATGCCCTGGCCAATAACGAGACCGAATACAACAGTTATTTCCTGCAGTTGGATACCAAGCCCTTCGAAAACATCACGCTTTCCGTGAAGGCGTCTGTGATTAATGCAACCCAGGGTTTCGACCCGGTAACGGATTGGGATATTCCCGACAATCCGACGCATCACAATTTTGAGGGCTATTCAGAGATTCATGAATATTCCGACCTGGACTATGACATCTATGAGTTTGGTCTGAATCTGAACTATCTGATCTCGGATAACCTCTCCCTGGTGGCGGAAGCCATCTACAACAAGTTTGAAGACTACCAGCCGTACGTTTACGGGGATACCACTGGTAAGTGGTTCTACGGTAA
>CAZDKZ010000090.1:0-8396 GCA_964506215.1 uncultured Holophagae bacterium | reverse complement strand
ATGATTACTTGTGGAACGTTTTCAGGAAATGTTCCACTTCGTCGATCCCACCCTGGAAAACCAGGTAGCCGTTGTAGGGTTCCCGCTCGGTAGTTTCACCGTTGATCGGGGTGAGCATCAGTTCCCGGACCTTTTCCAGGTCATCTGTCTGACCCAACGCCCAGCCCAGCTTGATGTAGGCCACTTCGGGGAGCATGTTATCCGCCGGAATCACCCCCAGTGACATCAGATCACGGCCGGTGTCATACACGAACATGTGGGTATATCCCCAGAGGGTCTGCACGGTCATGAATACCGCTACACCCTTTTTGCAGGCACGTTCAATGGCCGGGTATACCGGTTTGTTCACATGCCCCAGCCCGGTGCCGGCAATCACGATCCCCTTGTAGCCGTTATCTACCAGCGAGTCTACGATGTCCGGCATCATGTTGGGATAGTAGTAGAGCAGGCTCACCTTTTCTTCAAAATACGGGAGCACCGTCACATCCCGGTCATTGCGGCGTTTTCGGTAATCCGGACGCAACGGGGTAATCACATCCTTTTCCACCGTTGCCACCGGGAAATCCCCGATGGTCCGGAAAGTGGAGCGGGTGGAGGAGTGCATCTTGCGTACCCGTGTGCCCCGGTGCAGCAGGGCGTATTCATCGGATGTGGGACCGAACATGCAGACCAGCACCTCGGCAATGTCCGAACGGGCCGCGGTGGTGGTGGCATGGATCAGGTTTAATGCCGCGTCTGATGACGGCCGGTCCGAAGACCGCTGGGAACCCACCATGACGATGGGAACCGGCGAGTTCTGGACCATGAATGACAGGGCGGAAGCCGTGTGATGCATGGTGTCCGTCCCATGGCCGATCACGATACCGTCCGCACCGTCCCGAATGGCCTGGCCGATGGCCTTTGCCAGTGTTTTGTATTCTTCCGGTCCCATGTTTTCACTGAACACACCAAACAGCTTCTCGGTGGTCAGGTTGCAGATATCCGCCAGTTCCGGTACCGCCCCGTACAGTTCACCCGGGGAAAAAGCCGGAATCACCGCCCCGGTCCGATAATCCAGCCGGGAGGCAATGGTGCCCCCGGTGCCGAACAGTTTCACGTTGGGTTTATCGGGAGAAACCGGGAATTCCTTTTCGGGAATCTTGTAATTGGCCTTCCGGTAGCCCACTTCTTTCATGTCGGTGATGGTATCCACCGCCACGCCCACGTTATAACCGGTGGGCAGCTTGAGCACGATGTGCTGGTCGTCATCATTCTCGGAACGGGGCAGAATAATTCCCTGGAAATCACCCCGGGTCGTCTGGACAATGGTTTCCCCCCAGACCCGGACATTGAACGATTTCAGCATTTCCAGTGCGGTGCCCTTGTATCCCTTGAACATTTCAAGCATGGAGCACCTCCACTACCTGCTTCCGGAGATCACCCAACGCAACGTTTCCCAGGGCAGGTCGATGCAGTTGACCCATTACCCAGTGTGCCGCAATTTCCGGATCACGGGACCGTCCAATTTCGTTGAACTTGCTGACCAGTGCCGGCACCTGCTTCACCAGTTCCGATTCACTGGTCTTTCGATAACCCGACGCTTCCAGCACCGAATCCAGCTCCATCTTGGGATACCGGTACAATTCCGCCAGCATGACCGGCAGCACATTGAATGTCAGCCCCTTGTCCACGGCAAACTTGAACAGGTCAAATACCCGGTCATAGTCAAATGGCGCAGCCGGATCGGTCTGCCCTTCAATATGCTTCAGCCGATGACCGAACAGGGTACTCACAAACACCGGACTCACGTCAAAAGTGTCAATGATCCGCCGAATCAGGCCGAACAGGTTGCGCCTGAGAATGTAGGCAAACGTATCGGTCGGAATGCCCCATTCTGTCATCTGGGCCATCTGATCCACTACTTCCATGGGCAGGTTGGCCCGTAGTGCTTCAATTTCTTCATCCGTTACCGGGATGGGCGCGGAGTCCGTGTCCGGGTACATCCGGTCCGGACCCGGCAGGACCCGCTCAAACATGGTGGTCCCGTCCGGCAGGGACTTCCGGGTTTCGTCCGGTATACCGTCAAACGCCAGTTTCCAGCGTTCCTCGATGGTTTCCAGTGCGGTGGGTATGTCCTCTTCCGGACCCCAGATCATCATCCATGTATCACCGGTCTCACATCCAGTCATGTTGCGAACCAGCTCATCTAGGCCATCCGGACAATCCTCATCCACGCATTCACCGTGGATCATGAATGGATATTCCAGGCAGGCGATGACCTTCAACCGGTCGGCCAGCTCATCTGCAAAAATCCGGCCCGGTCCGGTGAAATGGGACAGCAGCCCAGCACACCCGGGCAACTTCACGGCCTTGATTGCGAACCCGGCGTCAACAGCATCCTGGAGCATGGGCCAGTCGTTCCGAATACGGGTTGTGGGCACATCCACATCTTTAATGGCAAATGCATCCGGTCCGTCAAACCGTTCTTTCAGGGTATTCATGATCCGCAGCAGCGCCACCTGTCGAAACGCCTCGTTGTGGGTCAACCGGGGGATCTGGCTAATCCGGGCCACACCCTTGATTTCCACACGTCGCCCGCCGGTGACCGACACATTTACGTCCTGCCGAGCCGCCCCGATTCCGGTTCGCACCTTGCCGGAACTGCGGGTCAGAAATCGGATATACTGGCCGGCCTCGTACGCCTCGGACGGGGTCAGCATGTCCGGACCCGTTACCGTTTCGATCAACGGCATACCCAGCCGATCGGTACGGTATATCCGATCATGGCGGATATCCGACACTTCCCGGCAGGAATCTTCTTCAATACTGATCTGGATGATGTGGATGTCTTTGCCGGTAATGGGGATACTGCCGTTGATTCCCACGATGGCTGTTCGCTGAAAACCGGTGGGAATGCTGCCGTCCAGGTATTGTTTTCGCGTAATATGGACTTCGCCCACCACCGATGTCTTCAGCAGCAGGGCAATTTCCATGGAGATATCCAGGGCCTGCCGGTTCATCAGAAACGGCGGGGTATCATCACATTCATAGGTACAGGCCGTGGGGTTCTTCAACCGGTAGAAAATGTTCTTCCGGGTCTTGAATTCCATCAACGCAGTGCCGTCATACTCGCCCAGTTCACTCAAAGTGGGCCGCATATGACGGACAATCTCCGCATCAAAATCGTCCGGCTTCTGGTACTGCCCCGACGGACAATGGCAGAACAGTTTCTTGTCCGTATCCAGTTGCTGATGCACTTCAAGTCCGCACTTGAAGCCGATCTCCCGGTAGATCGCATCGGTGGCCTCATGACGGGGCACGAATCCCACCTCGGAACGTGTACGCGCAACGTTTTCCTTTGGATCAATGGCTCTGGTCATAACACTCCTGAATCGTCAGAACGGTTGAAGTTCCATCACACACCGCTCGCTCATTTGCTGTGTTTGACAATACCGGTAAATTGCTCTGGAATCAATGCTCAAGCGGGGGAGAATCCACTTTCCAGAAAGAAAATATGCGGGGGAACAACAGGCAGTCCAGCAGAACAGCCAGCACGACACCGGCACCGTACGCCAGATAATCCAGGGGATCAAATGTCCTGCCGAAGAGCGGTATACCGTAGTATTGAAGTGTTTCGACAACCACCCCCAGCAGAAAAACGGGAATCGCCTTGGCGTACCACGGCGCCAGCACGGTAATCTTCTCGTCCTGCGGTGTCAACAAGAAATAAACACCCATGGGCAACACGATATCAATCAGGTATCCGTTAACAAAATCCCGAAACGGACCGGCATATTGGGGACCGGTCACAAAATGGAGCAGCGCGATGGGCACCATGATAGCCACGATCACCATGGCTTTTCTTCGCTGACGGGACGCCTGGGGATCAATCATTACTGTCAAACCTCGAAATGGGGCGAATGAGACAAGGAAGGTACAGGAGAACCGGGGCGGGATCGACCCCGGTAATAATCATCAACTGAAATGGTTGCGCGTTATAGACCCTTCAACGCGTTGCCGGCCAGCAGCAACACCAGCCCCACCAGCAGCAGCCAGAACACATACGGGGTCACATATGGAATGGTCACAAAATAGCCCACAACCGCCACTACGCCAAGAAATAACGAAATAAACCAGGTAATCTGTTTCGGTGCATTCAGTCTCATTCGGTTTCTCCTCGATACGGGTTAACAACCTGCGCAGTGGAAGGTTCCGATCCCGGTAGAGGCAACACCCCCGAAACCACCCCTGCATGGAATCCACCATCTTTCATGAAAACTGGCTACAGCGTATCACGAAGACAATCCGAAAAGAAGGTCGAGATGAGCCGAAGAAGACACCGTCGGTGTCCGGTCAGCCGATTGCTACCGACCGATCAGCCGGCCCAACTCAACTGCCCGGGCCATTCCGGCCGCGTCTTTCCGGACATCGCCCATATCATATCCTTTTGCCTTCACCGCACCCACGAACCGGGCGTCCAGGAATCCGCAGGAGCGGCGGATCATCTCTTCCAGGAGATCACAGTCCTTGGGACCATCTCCCGCCGGGGCAACCAGGATTACCTGTTTTCCACGAAATTTCTTGTTGCCGAAGTATGGGCGCAACCGATCAATGAAGAGTTTCATGTGTCCGGTGGGTCCCAGCCAGTAGACCGGCGTTCCCAGGATGATCACATCCGCCCGGTCAATATCCGCATAGAGGTGTTTCATCTCATCATTCATGACACATTCATGCATACCCCGCTTGCATGCCCGGCAATCGGTACATCCGATAATCCGCTTGTCATACAGGTAGTGTTTTTCCACCTGGTACGCCGATCCCGCCGCATCCAGCAGCGTATCCACCAGGATATCGGTATTGCCGCCCTTTCGCGGACTGCCGATAATTGCCAGTATGTTCATGGTTCCTCCCGGATATTTCTCCACTGATCGGATTCCAGTATAACCCAGACGTGTTCGCACCGTAATACCTGTTGCGAAACAACCGAGCGAGCCCCAGTGGGTAGTCACAAACTGCAATGAACGACAATGGAAAACAGCGTTCGGAGGAACAATGTCCAGTAACCTCAAACGAATCATGCTTGCACTCCTGATCATCCTGGTCAGCGCAACCATGCCTGTTCAGTCAACGGAACCCACACCGGTCACCATCGGCCAACGGGTGACCATTCAGTCCGCCATCTTGAAAGAAGAACGTCATGTGATCATTGCCACACCGCCCGGCTATGAAACCAGTGGTATTTCGTACCCGGTGCTATACCTGACCGATGGTGCCGGAGACTTCTACCATGCCTACGGCGTTGCGCGGAATTATGCCAACTATCGGATTCTCCCCTCCATGATCATCGTGGCCATTGAAAACACCAACCGGAACCGGGACCTGACCCCCACCCACACCCGGAAAGGATTCATGGGGGACGACGCGGATTATCTGAAAGACAGCGGTGGCGCGGACCGGTTCCTGGATTTCATTGAAAAAGAGTTGTTTCCGTACGTCGAAAACAACTACAGGACCCTGCCCTTCCGGGTACTTTCCGGTCACTCATTCGGCGGCCTGCTGGTGGTTCATACCTTCCTGAACCGGACACCCCTTTTCAACGGCTACATCGGCATCACGCCCAGCCTCTGGTGGGATGACCGCTCCCTGTGCGCCCAGGCGGAAAAACGCCTGCCGGACATGAACTGTAAGCAGCAGTTCCTCTACCTGACGGTGGGCGGTGACGAACATGAAAACCAGGTGGGTGCCAACCAGCAACTGGCCCGGCTGTTGAAAGAACACGTACCGGAAGGGCTGGACTGGTCCTACAACATCATGAAACAGGAAAACCATGGAAGCCAGGGATTACCCGCACTGGACGCCGGTCTGCGGTTTATTTATCGCAAGTGGCAGCCGCCCACAGACCTTCTCATACAGGGTCTGGATGCCCTGAAAAAATTCTACGCGGGGGTTGAAGAAACATACGGTGTCACGATCCAGGTACCGGAAAACAGTATCAACACGCTGGGTTATTACCAGATGCGCCGGGGGGAACTGGATACGGCACTGGCAACCATGCAATATAACGTGGAATTGTATCCCAACTCCCCCAACGTCCATGACAGTATCGGTGACGTATACAATGCCCGGGAGGAGTGGGCCAAGGCGGAAACCAGTTATCGGAAAGCGGTGGAACTTGCGGCGGCGGTGAACCATCCCAACCTGTCCACCTACAAACAGCACCTGGAAGACCTGAAAGAAAAACGAAAAGACAACTGAAGGAACCGATTCTGAGTACCATGCAGGCGGGGCTCATGTCCCGCTTTTTCATTGTCCCCCGGTCGCAGCGCCAAACAGACGACGGGCCCCGTTCAAGCCGCATTTCTGGTATTGATGATATGCCGTTGCGGCCCGGAGTCGAATTTTGTTTTGATCTTCGCCAACGGTCCAACCGTCCAGTGCGGCCGCAAGCACATAGGCCTCCGGTGCCATGAAGCCGGTGGTCATCAACACCGGCTGTCCGCCCAGCGTGACAATCGAACCGGAGAAATACGATTGGCTCTTGCAGGCGAGTACCATGGCGTCCCGCCTCCTGCCATCCGGTTTTTCCGGCAGTGCGGACAGCTTGAAATCCATGAGCCCGTTGTGTCCCACATACACCACCAGTTCCCTGCCGGACTGGTCGACAGTCCGGCCACCCAGTTCATAAACCACGGGCGCACCTGCCAGCAATTGAAAGAAGTCACGGACCGCCTGCCGGATGTCACGGCCCCGATAGGCCTCCACCACCAGGTAGATGTCCGGATAATCCATGTGCCGGTAGACACATCGTTCCAGTATGGGTGTGCCGACTACCGGTCCTTCGCTGTTCATCCGCCGCCAGGCAGAACTGTTGTTGAACACGGTCTTCACCCCGTACAAAGCGCCCCAATAGAGGTTCGCGGACGGATCATCTCCGTTCCCCAGTGAAGCCGGTACCGGAACAATACCCTGGTGCACGTTGTCGCACAGGGCCACCACCACGTGAATCACCCGTACCCGTTCCGTCGCGGAAACCTGCATCACAACAAACAGCATCAGCAGTACCCCATTCAATCGCATTCCGTCAGTCTCCTGTCCGCTTCATCCAGTTCTCTCCGGGAAGTTGCCGTCCACAAACCTATGCCTGTCCTTACAAACATCCCCGATTTCGCAGCACGCTGAGACGCATCCATGTAAGAGCGGGTCGCTCAATTGTCGGCTTCTGAAACGAGAACCTCCCGAAGGGCGCCGACACACGCGACATCCCACTTGGTACCGGATTTGCGCTCCAGAATGTCCAGCGCCACTTCCCGGGACATGCCCTTCTGATATGGCCGATCCGTGGTCATCGCGTCATAGCTGTCTGCAACCGCCAGGATTTTTGCCCCCAGCGGAATATCTTCAGAATGGAATCCACGTGGATACCCCTTCCCATCCGGACGTTCATGATGGCAATACACATATTCCGGAGCTGCCCCAAGAAAATCCAGGTCCCGGAGAATCTCGGCCCCGGTTTCCGGATGCTTCTGAATGGCCTTGACCAGATGGGATGGATTCTTCTGATCATGTTCCTGAAACAGCGCGTCCGGAAACCCGATCTTACCGATATCATGTAGAACGCCGGCGATTCGAATTCGCTCACATTCTTCCTCGCCCACGTCCAGCTGCCGGGCTATCCGAACGGCAAGATCACTGACCCGGGCGGTATGTCCTTCCGTATACGGATCCCGGGCACCCAGGGCGGTTGCCAGTGCTGAGACAACGTTAATGGTGTTGCGGCGGATGGTGGCATTCAACTGGCGAAGTTCATCAACCAGTTGTTCCAGATGAAACTCGCGTGCTTCCACCTTGACCATCATCATCGCCATCGCTTCAGCAATTCGCCGAACCATCTCCGGCTGGTCATCAGCCGTCAACGGCATGATATCGTTTGAATAGTGCCCGTTGGCAATTGCCTCAATGATCACGAGCAGTTGTTCAAGATGCGCCATACGGGCCCCTTCTGAGTCTTCCATCATATTCCCAACCATTCAGAAAATAGATTTCCATACTGCCTGCCGGATGCTCCATCGAAAGCCTGTTTCCTGTTCACACATCCTCCCGGTTTCAACATTTCTTTCACCAAGGACTTTTGCTCATGATTGCAGGAAAGCGGGAAGCAGTAAAGAAAAAAGCGGTCCGGAAACATATCCGTGGAGCATATATAAGACATATGTGAGCATAGTGAGATCGGAAGGAACAACGTCAGTGCACAAAAGAACCAGCCACCACTCAACATCCAAACTGGCGAGGCGTTTTTTCCTGTGGCAAGGCATCTGGTGCTGTGCGGTTCGACTGCGGTGAGATTTTTCGTCCTGCCAAGGCCAAATCCGCCTGACGGCGAGTTTGAGCTTAAGTTTGAGTTTGAGTGACAGAAGGGA
>CAZDKZ010000089.1:0-8670 GCA_964506215.1 uncultured Holophagae bacterium | reverse complement strand
ATGAGCATGCAATCGCCGTACGAGTAAAAGCGATACTTCTGTTCGACGGCTTCGCGGTAGGCGTCGAGGACGAATTCGCGGTTCGCAAACGCGGAGACGAGCATGATCAGCGTCGACTCCGGCAGATGAAAATTCGTCAGCATGCTGTCCACGAACCGGAATTCATACGGCGGATAGATGAAGATATCCGTCTCATCCGTCACCGGCCGGATTGAACCATGCTTCGCCATGCACCCTTCCAGGGTGCGCACCGCGGTGGTGCCCACCGCCATGACCTTGCCGCCCTCACCTTTCCACGCGTTCAGTGCTTCTGCCGTCTCATCGTCAATTTCATACCGTTCAATGTCCATCTGGTGGTCCCGGATGTCATCCACCGATACCGGGCGGAAGGTCCCCAGGCCCACATACAGGGTCACCCGGAACACCGGCACCCCTTTTTTCTCCAGCGCGCCCAGCACCCGGTCGGTGAAATGAAACCCGGCCGTGGGGGCCGCCACCGCGCCGGTTTTCTCGGCAAACACGGTCTGGTAACGGGTTTTGTCTTCTTCTTTGGGTATTTCCCGCTTGATATACGGGGGCAGCGGGGTTTCCCCGAACCGGTTGATCCGGTCAAAGGGCGCCTCTCCGGTCACCGACACTTCGTGTACCCCTTCACCCAGCACTGTTTCGACCACCAGCTTTTCCCCGTCCGGAAATGCCAGTTCGGTACCCGGTTTCACCCGCTTGGATGGCCGGACCAGGCACCGCCACTGTTTACCCACCGCGTCCAGTTGACGCAGCAGGAAGATTTCGATCATGGCCCCGGTTTCGGCCTTTTCCAGATGCAGCCGGGCCGGGAATACTTTCGTGTTGTTGACCACCAGGCAGGTGTTGGCCGGGATCAGGTCAACAATATCGTTGAACCTCTTGTGACGGATGGTTTCCGTGGCACGGTTCATGACCAGCATCCGGGAGGCGTCTCTGGGTTCCACCGGCTCTTGCGCGATCAGCGACTCGGGGAGATGGTAATGGAAATCGGTTCGCTTCACTGAAGCTCCCCGATCATGAATGGCCGCTCAAAATAATTACCGATTTTTTCAAAATACAGGGGCAGTTCCGGGGAATACAGTACCCGGTCATCCGGTGTCAGGAAGCGAAGCTTGCCCAGTTCAAAGGATCCTTCCCCGGCAAACATGGCCACCTTGTCACCCTGGACAATGAACATACCCTTCTGCAAATCCTTGACTTCAATGGGTTCACCCGCCGCGTTTACATACTGGCCCTTTTCTTCATCCAGCCGGACATTTTCCAGCACCGGTTGGATCCGTTCCCGCAGCGCCGCCATGTCACCGGTCGGAATCCCTTCGAATCCGGCCAGCCGGGCACCCTCGGTAAAGTATGCGGCACCGTTGATGGCAATATGATTGGTCAGGGGGGAGTTGTCCGCGAAGGCCGCCCAGTCCAGGTCCCAGGAGAATGCCAGGTTGAACAGGGATGCGGTATAGCCGAACAGGTCCCGGCTGGGGGCCATCTGGGCCATGAATACGTCGGGACAGATGATGTTCTGTTCATCCACGCAGTCTTCCCCCTTGGAAATGGCCTTCTGCACCACGTTGACGGTGGAGGTCTTGATTTCCGCCCGGACCTTGAACCGCATGATGCCCACGTTCTGACGGGGATAGCTGTTGGTAAACCCGGTGCAGTCCAGCACATGGGTCCACTTCATGGGCCAGTCATGCTGGTATTGATACTTATATTCAATGGCCGCATAGTCAAACGGTTCATGTTTCAACCGGGGTTTGATCCGGGGCTCGATCTTGAACCACAAGAAGCGCAGTTCATGCCACTTGAAGGTGTCCCACTGCTCGATCCGGTTCTCGGGGACCATCTCGCCGTCAATCTTCAGTTTCGCGGACGGGGAAAAATAGGTTACTTCCGTATCACCCGGCTTGCGGGCAATCACCACCGCCTGGAGCTCCGGTTCATCGTCCGGGGTCACCACCATGAATTCATCGGTGGCATAATCCAGGTCCTTGACCTTCAACACCACCCGGGCGTCCATCAGTTCCGGTGCCTGGCTGACCCGCCGCTTGGGATGAATCACCAGGAAATACAGCGCGCTGCCGCCGATCATCAGCACCAGGATAACCAGCATCATGTTCCGTTTCAGCCATTGCGTCAGGTTCATATCAGTCCTCCGAGGCCATATGGTACCACGTTCCGTTGACGGTCAATCCCCAGGGTTTCAACCGGTCATCCGGCCTGAATGACAGGTCCGGACGCGCCAGTGCCTGTTCCCGTTTGAAACCGATGGCATAGGACAGGTGCGCGGGGGAGACCCCGATTTCACTATCCTGCGCCGGGCCCAGCCGGTCCAGCAATCGCCCATACAGCCGGGACATGGCGCGGTGGCGCAGGGCCGGATGAAACAGGCCGGCCACAATGACGCCATCCGCCCGCAATGAATCGGTGGGCTGCAGACCCACACGGGTGACCGGGATGCCAGCCTGCTCAAATGCCAGCAGGGCATGGGCCAGCCGGTCCAGCACCACGTCGTCGGATAGCGGCCGCACATCATCGCGGGCAAACCGTGTATTTTTCAAGATCAGCAGGGGATGGATCCGGACCATGTGCGGGCGCAGGTCAATCACACCGGAAATCGTTTTCCGCCAGGATGCGTCGCTTTCTGCTGCCATCCCGGTCATCAAGTGCACACCGGTGATCAATCCACTTTCTTTGCACAGGTTCACCGCACGGATCGCGCAAGCGGCCGAATGACCCCTGCCCAGGCTGGTAAGGACATCATCATCCAGGGACTGGACACCCAGCTCCATGGTCGTCACACCGGCCTGCTTCAGGAAATCGACGGTGTCCGCGTCCAACCGGTCCGGCCGGGTAGACACCCGGATCCCGTCAATATGACCGTCCCGGACCAGTTGTGTCATGGGTTTAAGCCAGGGGGCCATGGTTTTTGCACCGCCCCGGGTGAACGTGCCGCCGTAAAAAGCCACTTCCACCTTGTTGGCCGCCTGTTTATCCATCTGTTTCAGTTGCGCTTCCACAACCTGTCGTGCTTCCGCAGGACTCACCACCGGGGCTTCCGGTCCGTTGGCCGCTTCCAGCGAACAGAAATGACAGTTATACGGACAACTGTGTTCAGGTAAGAAGATCGGGATCACGATCATGGAGCAATTGTTCCAGGGTTTCACCGCCCCCGGTCAGGGCCAGCAGTTCACGGGCGGCTTCCTGGTGGGCCTGCTTCTTGCTGCGACCCGCGCCGGTGGCCAGCGCAAGGTCTTTGTACCGCAGTTCCACCACGAACTCGGCATCATGGACCGGCCCCTTCCGCTCCACCACCACGTAAGCAGGCAGACCGATACCCAGTGCCTGGAAGCACTCCTGGAGCCGTGTCTTATGGTCAACATTCGCCGCGCCGGGTTCGTCTACCCGGAGTCTTGTCACGTCATAAATGTTCAGGATGACCTTCCGGACAGCATCCAGGCCACCGTCCAGGTATACCGCCCCGATGACGGCTTCAAACAGGTTTTCCTTCAGTTTCTGGTTGTGACGAATGGCGCGGTCATGATCATCCACCAGCAGGTACAGGTGCAGGCCCAGCCGTTCGGCCATGGTAGCCAGGGCATCTGCGGCGGTCATGAAGGATTTGATCTGGGTCAGGGTTCCTTCCGGCTCATCAGTAAACCGTTCATACAGATCGGCGGCCACCACGAAACCCAGCACCGAATCCCCCAGGAATTCCAGTCGTTCGTTGTCGTAGTCCAGGTGTTTCTGGTTGGCGTAGGACGTATGGGTGAAGGCCTGTTCCAGCAGCTCCGGCCGGTTAAATGTATAGCTGATTCGTTTTTCCACTTCGCTGATCCATCGACCGGTCATCATCCCTATCCTTTCGCCCGAACTTGTTCCAATACGGCGCCCATATCCAGCAATATCTTCTCATTGAATCGGCCCGCCATCAACTGGATGCCAACGGGTTTTCCGTCACGGTCGGTACCCCAGGGCATGGACAGGGCCGGGATACCGGCCAGGCTGGCGGTCACCGTGAACCGGTCGGACCGGTACATCTGGGTGGGACGCGCCCGTTCGCCGAGCGGAAATGCCGTGGTGGGCGTGGTGGGTGTGACAACCAGATCAACATCCGCAAAAATGCTGTCCATCCGGCGGGAAATTGCGTGTCGTCCAATGGCAGCCGTCCGATACCGGTCGTCTCCCAGGCCTTCACTGGTGCACCAGGCGCCCATCAGCAGACGACGCTTTACTTCCCGGCCGAAGCCTTCGGAACGGGCCGTGACAATATCATCCGCCCGCCTGCCATACCGCAACCCGTCAAACCGCTGGAGATTGGACATGGCCTCGGAAGCGGCAATTACATGGTACACCGCCAGGGCATCATCGGGATCTGGCAGGGAAACTGCACGAACCGGATATCCGGCTGACCGAAGTCCGTCCAGGAAGCACCGGAGGGCTTCCCCAATTTCCGGTTGCGCGGTCCTGTTCCAGCTTTCCGAAAAACCGATCACCGGCCTGCCCGACCGGGTTCCGTCTGACTTATAATTTCGTTCATGAGCCGTCAGCGAGGTGGCATCCAGGGGATCCGGGCCGTCCACGATAGCAAACAGGCGCCGGACGGTTTCCAGGTCCCGGGCCAACAGACCGATCCGGTCCAGTGAGGAAGCAAACGCGGTCAGCCCATATCGGGAAAGCCGTCCCCAGGACGGGCAGAAACCCACCAGTCCGCAGAACGCGGCCGGTTGTCGGACCGAACCGCCGGTGTCACTCCCCAGTGCCGTATCCGTAAGACCCCCGGCGACTGCCGCGGCCGACCCGCTGCTGGAACCGCCGGGGACCATGCCGTCGCACACCGGGTTCTTCGTCGCACCGAACGCGGAATGTTCACCGCTGGATCCGAAGCCGAATTCATCCAGGTTGGTTTTGCCGGTTATCCAGGCACCCGCCGAACGGAGCCGCGCCACAATGGTGGCGTCGAACGGTGCCGTGTAACCGTCCAGAATCCGGGAACCGCAGGTCAGGGGCATGTCTTTCACATGGATATTATCTTTCACCGCCACTGTCAGACCTGAGAGTCTGCCGGAAGATTCTACTGGTTCTCTTTCATCACGGTGCAGAAACGCATTGTACCGGTCCAGTGGCTGGAAGGTCATGTATCCTCCCCCAGTACCGGCGGAACAACGAGAAACCCGTCTGCCGTATGCACCGTCAGTTGATCCAGTTTGACACGCCGATCGTCGGATGCACGGTCTTCACGAAGGGGCGTGGGAAACGGGGTTATATCCTTTTCCAACAGATCATTTTTGACAAAATCCAATGTCTTCACCCGGTCTACCATCTCCTGAATTTCGCTGATGTCATCGGCCAGTTCCCGGGCCTCCTGTTCATCCAGCCGGACCTGAACCAGGGCCGCCAGATGGTCGATCAATCGCCAATCTTCCACAATTCCCTCCCGCATAACCTGTTTGAACTGTACCAGAACGGATACCCGGCATCAACCGGCATCCGGTGTTCAAACCAGTTGACAAAACATCACTTTCAGCCGATATTCTATTCATAATTTTATCTTCTGTTTCATCAAGAATCATCTGGAGGAAACTTATGATCACGTTCAATTATCCGCACAATTTCCCTCTGAAAAATGGCGAAACCGTCACCGTGGACTTCCTGAAAGGTTCGGATTACAAAGATTTCTACGATTTTCTCAGCCGGCTCAGAGATGAAGACAAACTTTACATGAAATATGATGTGAGCAACATCGACTATGTCCGGGAACGCCTGGCGGCCATTGACGAAAACCGCCGGGTATCCATCGCCGCACGAAACAAGGATGGCCAGATTGTGGGCGAAGCCACGGTATACTGGTCTTCGTTCGGATGGAAATCCCATATCGGCAAACTGCGGATCACGGTAGCGGACAACTATCGGCGGCTGGGACTGTCCAAGTACCTGGCACAGCTCATATTCTTCCAGGCCCAGAAAATGCATATGACCAAGATCATCGGGGAAATTGTCTCCCTGCAGAAGGTGGCCCGACGAATTCTCAAATCACTGGGCTTCACCAAGGAAGCCACGTTACACGGATTTGCCACGGACAACCAGGGGAACCGACACGACGTCATCGTCATGTCCGCAGACCTGGAACGGCTCATGGAACGGTATGAAAACATGGTGTGGGACCAGGAACACAAGGGTGGTTGATCGTCAGTCGTCCTCTTCCATCTTGCTCAAATCGATCATGCGGAATGCTTCGATAATCTCGGGATAGTAGACCCGTCCCTTCAAGGATATCAGTTCGTCCCGGGATTCAATCAGGCTCTTGTTCTGCTTATATTTCCGGTTGGGTGAGGTCATCGCCTCGAATGAATCGGCCAGGTTGATGATATTGGACGCGATGGACACATTCTTTGTTCCGTCGGGATACCCGCTACCGTCCAGGTTTTCATGATGCTGGTAGACAATGCGGGAAATGTCCTTGAAGTTCAGGTATTCCAGGATATCCCGGCCGAACACCACGTGCCGTGTCAAATAACGCCGTTCATAGGTCTCCAGTTTGCCGATCTTGTTGATCAGGGTCCAGGGAATCCGCAGCTTGCCGATATCATGGACGTAGGCCGAGAGGAACAGGGTCTGGGGGTCCAGCTGGTTCTTGATGTAGGGGTACAGTGTCAGCATCTTCCGTCCCACCAGCGAACTGAGTGTAGCCACCCGGCTGGAGTGTTTCTTGCCGGTATACCAGTCTTTCTCTTCCAGGAACTCGACGAATTGCTTCAGCAGCGAGTTTCCCTTCATGTAAAACTCACTGGCATCCTTCCGGTTTTCCGGAAAAGAGGTACTGAATTTCCGGGCAATCCGCAGGAACATTTCCATTACATACAGTTCCATGAATACGTCCGGGGTATTAAACGAAGCCCGGAACGCCAGTCGTGCGTCCATGTATGCATCCGAGAAATTGTGGTTGCAGGAATGGACATAGGCCCGGGTCGCATAGAAGTAGAAACTGTGGGCCGAGAAAAAGTCCTTGTTGCCGTTGACCATGGTGCCCGCCTGCTCCATATCGCGGTTGGCCTTGGGGAAACTGCCGGTTTCCGCGTAGACCAGCGCCCGTTCACACAGGTGATAGAACCGGTATCGCTTCTGGCGGGTGTCCGACAGTTTATTGACGTGTGACAGCAGGTTTTCCATCAGTGTCTTGCGTTTCCGGCTGCCCACCGGTTCGTTTTCCCCGATGGCGATAGCGGCCATACTGTGAATCTTGGTCAATCGATACCGGAGGGCGTCCCGGTCCAGCGGCAGCAGATGGTCAAATTCATCCGACAACTTCCGGTTCTGCAGATAGTCCAGCCCCCGCCTGGAGGTGGAAACCGCCACGTCATGCTTGCCCCGATGATGGGCCAGGATGGACTGGGTCAGCATGTTGAACAGGTAGCAGGACGTCAGTTCCGTTCCGGATATTTCCAGGGCGCGATTCAGGTGCACGTCCCCTTCATCATCCATTCCGTTGATCACAAAGAGGTAAGCGGAAATAGACGCCAGGAGGAGCTGGGTAGTGGGATCCAGCCGGCCCTTGAACAGCTCCTGGAGATGAACCGTCAATTGCAGTGCTGAAAGCGAATCCCCGGTCTCCAGAAAATTGGTCACATAACGGAACAGTCGCTCCCGATAGCTGTCAAAATCAGCGGTACTGCCCAGGGAGTCTTCAAAGTGTGCGGTTATGGCATCCAGGATGACCGGAACACGCATGGAATACAGCTCAAAATCCCGTTTGGACAGCGTTTTGATGTTCCGGACACGGCTCAACACGATTTTTTTCACACCCCCATTGTAAAAATGTTGGCCGGATATTACAAGTTACTATTCGGCTTCCCACAACAGCACAGCCGATGATCCTTTTCCTGTTTGCGTTTCCAGTTGCATGACTTAGAATAATAGCAGCCACTGAAATCAACGTGAATCAAAGGAGACATCCATGGCTGACACATTCCTGGAGACCGGTGTTGCGGCTCCGGACCTGACGCTGAAAAACGCCGATGAAACAGAAGTGAAACTGGCTGATTTTCGTGGAAAATGGGTGGTGTTGTACTTTTATCCCAAGGACAACACGCCCGGCTGTACCACCGAGGCGTTGGATTTCACAGCCTTGAAACCGGACTTTGAAGCTGCCGGGGCCGTAATATTCGGGATCAGTCCCGATTCCTGCAAGAGCCATTGCAATTTCCGCGAAAAAAAGGACCTGACCATTGAGCTGTTGAGTGATCCGGACCATGTAGCAATGGCAGCATTCGGTGTCTGGCAGATGAAGAAGATGTATGGACGGGAATTCATGGGGGTGGTACGGACCACCTACCTGATAGACCCGTCCGGGAACATTGCCCATGTCTGGCCCAAGGTCAAGGTGAAGGGACACGCACAAGCGGTCTTGAATGAATTGAAAGCCAAACAGAGCGAATAACAGATACAGGAGGATCACATGGCAACGAATTTTGAAATGGTGGAGCGGGTCGGTGTTTCCACGGTAAGCATGACCGATGCAATCAAGTCTGCAGTTCATGATGCACGGAAGGAACGGGCCGTTGCCTGGTTCGAAGTTGTGGGAACCCGGGGCCGGGTTACGGATAATGGAGATCTGGAGTACCAGGTCACACTGAAAATCGGCCGCAAATT
>CAZDKZ010000088.1:0-8775 GCA_964506215.1 uncultured Holophagae bacterium | reverse complement strand
TCTGTTTTCTTGACAGGAATCCGATGGGAGAATATATTAAGATGGTAACTAACTAACCAGTTGGTTAAAACGATTGGTTAGTTTGGAGGATAGAATGGAAAAGCAGGAACCAAAGCGGGATGCGGATCGAACCATCCAGTCCATCCTGGAGGCGTCCACTACCGAGTTTGCTTCCAGGGGGTTCAGTGGGGCCCGGGTGGATGCCATCGCGGCTTCAGCCGGCGTTAACAAGGCAACCATTTACTACCACATCGGGAACAAGGAGAAACTCTACCTGGAAGTCATCCGCCGGCAGGTGCGGGGCGTGACGGATCAACTGGTGGATTGCGTCCAGGCCACGTCGGATCCGGAGGAACAGTTGCGGGTTTACATCCGCTTCATGGTGAAGGCTGTTGCGGAAAGAGAACACCTGGCGCCCATCCTGATGCGGGAGCTGGCTTCGGGCGCCCGGAGTTTTCCGAAAGAGCTCGGGGAAGACCTGGTTCGCCTGTTCGGCATCGTGGCCGGCATCCTGGAACGGGGACACCGTGCAGGTGTTTTCGTTGCGAGTTCTCCTTTCGCCGTGCATTTCATGGTCATGGGATTTTCCCTGATGTTCCGGATGACGGAGCCCATCCGTTCCCAGGTGCCCCGGTTGAAGCAGCTCTTTGAACAACTGGGTTCGCCCGATATGGAAACGGTGGAAAAAGAACTGGAAGAACGGATCCTGCGGTCCGTGTGCATCAACCAACTGGATGATTCCACAGCAACTGGAGGACAGATATGAAAAAACTGATCCCAATCGTCATTATTGTTATCGCGCTGGGGGCGTGGGGCATGACAAGGTGGCTGGACAAGCCGGCAGAAGGAAAGCTGACCGTCTCCGGCACCATTGAAGTAACCGAAGCGGCCGTGAGTTTCAGCATTCCTGGACGGATGACAGATCGGCTGGTCAGCGAGGGAGACCGGGTCCATCTGGGACAGACAATTGCCACATTGGACCGGACCGAGCTGGAACGGGAGCTGAAACTCCGCCAGTCGGAACAGGCGGCCGCGGAAGCGCTGCTGGCAGAACTGGAAAACGGTTCCCGAATCGAAGACATCCATGCGGCACAGGAACGGGTACACACCCTTCAGGCGGACCTGGAGCGGATCACGGGTGATTTCGAGCGGGGAGAAGCACTGCTTGAAAAGGACGTGATTTCCCGGCAGGAATTTGAACACCTTGACGCAGCAAAACGAATGGCGGAGTCCCGGCTGGCGGAAGCTGACCAGGCCCTGAAACGGCTGGAGAACGGACCCCGGAAGGAACAGGTGGAACAGGCCCGCGCCCGTCTCCAGGCTGCCGGTGAATCGGTTGCCCTGGTACAGGTACGGCTCGGATATACCACCCTTACGTCGCCGCTGACGGGTATGGTACTGGCAGATTCGGTGGAACCCGGTGAGGTGGTCAACGCGGGCACCCCGGTGGTTACCGTGGCAGACCTGGAACATGTCTGGTTCAAGGCATACGTGGCGGAACCGGACCTGGGGAAGGTCCAGTTGGGCCAGCAGGTGGAAATTACCACGGACAGCTGGCCGGAACGGACATTTACCGGTAGCATAACCACCATTTCCAACGAGGCCGAATTTACGCCACGGATGGTGCAGACACAGCGGGAACGGGTCAAGCTGGTGTACCGGATCAAGGTGACCATTGACAATCCGGACCTGGCTCTGAAGCCCGGCATGCCGGCGGACGGCGTGATACGGCTGTGAAGGTTGAGCCCATGCATGCCATTGAAATCCGCGGTCTGACCCGTCAATTCGGTGATCTGACGGCCGTGGATCGAATGGACCTGGACATCAACGAAGGCGAGATCTTCGGACTGGTGGGCCCCGACGGTGCCGGGAAAAGTACCACCATGCGGATGCTGACCGGGGTCTTGAAACCGACAGGCGGTCATGCAACCGTGTCCGGTATTGATGTCCTGGCAGAGCCGGAACGGGTGAAAGAGCATATCGGTTACATGAGCCAGCGGTTTGGACTTTATGCCGATCTGACGGTGATGGAAAACCTTGCATTCTACGCGGATATTTATGAAGTGCCCGCAGATGTCCGAAAACAACGGTTTGAACGTCTCCTGGGATTCAGCAATCTGACCCCTTTCCAGCACCGGCTGGCCGGTCAACTGTCGGGCGGCATGAAACAGAAGCTGGGCCTGGCCTGCGCCCTGGTCCACACCCCGAAGGTGCTGTTCCTGGATGAACCCACAAACGGGGTGGACCCGGTGTCCCGGCGTGATTTCTGGCGGATCCTGTACAGCCTCCTGAAAGACGGGGTAACCATTTTCTTCACCACCGCCTACCTGGACGAGGCGGAACGATGCAGCCGGCTGGCCCTGATGCACGATGGTCGTTTGCTCGATGTGGGAACCCCGGACGCGGTAAAGGAATCATTGGGCGCCCGGGTACTGGAACTGATCCTGGACGATGTGCGTGCCGCCCGGACCGTCATGGCCGACCGGTTCCCCGCACTGGCCGTAAGTCTGTACGGCAACCGGATCCACATTCTGAGTCAGGACCCCTCGGCAGTTGAAGCGCCGGTGGCCGCAGCACTGGCCGATGCCGGTATCGCGGTGGATGCTGTCCGGGTGATGGAACCATTGCTGGAAGACGTGTTCATTGCCCGGACCGGTGAACAGGCGGTGACCCATGATGCCTGAACGGACTTCTGACGGGATCGCGGTCACGGTACAGGACCTGGAGCGTCGATTCGGTGATTTCGTGGCAGTAGACAAGGTGAATTTCGATGTGAAACGGGGCGAGATCTTCGGCTTCCTGGGTCCCAACGGCGCAGGGAAATCCACCACGATCCGGATGCTCACCGGTATTCTGCGACCCTCCGGCGGCAGCGGCACGGTGGCCGGACTGGACATCATGACGCAGACGGAACAGATCAAGTGCCGGATCGGTTACATGAGCCAGAAGTTTTCTCTGTACGATGATCTGACCGTCGCGGAAAACATTGAATTTTTCAGCGGCATTTACCGGATTGATCCGGAGAAACGGCGCGAACGCCAGGACTGGGCACTGGAGATGGCGGGGCTTACCGACCGGCGGGATACCCGGACGGGACTGCTGCCCGGCGGACTCAAGCAACGCCTCGCCCTGGGCACTGCGGTGCTCCATGAACCGGAAATCCTGTTCCTGGATGAGCCCACCTCCGGTGTAGATCCCGAAAACCGACGCCAGTTCTGGGACCTGATCTATGACATGTCGGCGAAAGGGGTGACCGTATTTGTCACCACCCATTACATGGATGAAGCTGAATACTGCAACCGGATCGGGCTGATTTACCGGGGACGCCTGATTGCGTTGGGCACACCGGAATCCCTGAAACGGGAACGGATGCAGGACTGTGTCCTGGAGGTGATCACCGACCGGCCCCACGAAGCACTGACAGCGGCCGAGTCCCTGGATTGTGTCCAGGAGGGTGCCCTGTTCGGATCCGGTCTGCACCTGGTGGTGGCCGATGAACATACCGCCATCCCGCTGGTTCGGCAACGGCTGGAATCGGAAGGATACATCGTTTCCGGGCTGGAGCGGATTGTACCGTCCCTGGAAGACGTGTTCGTCTCCCTCATCGAGGAAACCGACCGGAACGGGTTGGCCGGGAGGGTGTCATGATCCGGCCCGGACGATTGTTTGCCATGGCCCGGAAAGAATGGATCCATGTGCGCCGGGATTACCGGAGCATGGTCCTGGCATTTGTCATTCCGGTGGTGTTGCTCCTGCTGTTCGGCTATGCCTTGACCCTGGATGTGGACCGGGTTCCCACCATGATCTTTGACCAGGACGGTACACCGGCCAGTCGGGAACTGGTGAGCCGGATCGACGGGTCCCGGTATTTCCGGATCAACGGATACGCCAACCAGTATGATCAGGTGGTTCACGGGATTGAGACCGGTGCCGTGGTGGCGGCGCTGGTCATACCGGCGGGTTTCGGCGGGGACTTAGGCGCGGACCGCACCGTGCCGGTCCAGGTGATTCTGGACGGCAGTGATGCCAACACCGCTGCCATTGTGCTGGGTTATCTCACCCGGGTGACGGGAGAATATTCGCTGGACCTTCGATTGGACTGGGCGGCACGGCGGGGTATTGACCGTCTGGCCGAGCCGGTGGACTTTCAGCCCCGCATCTGGTTCAACGAGGATCTGACCTCCCGGAACTATGTTATCCCCGGCCTGATCGCGGTGATCATGATGATCCTGGCCGCCCTGATGACCTCGCTGACGGTGTCCAAGGAATGGGAGAACGGCACCATGGAACAGTTGATTTCCACCCCGGTGAAACCGGCGGAACTGGTAATCGGGAAGCTGCTGCCCTATTTGGCCATTGGCGGCGTTGACGTACTCATTGTGATTCTGATGGGACGGTTCCTGTTTGAAGTCCCCATGCGGGGCAGCTACCTGCTGCTGGGCATTATTTCGTTCATTTTCCTGGTGGGCGGTCTCATGATCGGGATGCTGGTTTCCATTGCCACCAAGAGTCAGCTGTTGTCCAGCCAATTGTCCATCGTGATCACCTACCTGCCGGCCATCATGCTCTCGGGGTTTGTTTACCCGATTTCCACCATGCCGGTCCCCCTGCAGGTGCTGACCCATATCGTACCGGCCCGGTATTTCATCAGCATGATCAAGGCCATCTACCTCAAGGGACTGGGGATGACCATGCTCTGGTCCGATGCCCTGCTGTTGACCGTTTTCGCGGTGGTCATGGTGTCCGTGTCCGTCCGTAAATTCAAGAAGCGATTGGAGTAGCCATGTGGGAACGAATTCGACACATGATGAAGAAAGAACTGATCCAGGTGCTCCGCGACGTTCGGATGCGGATGGTGGTGTTTATCCTGCCGGTAATCCAGCTGTTGATCTTCGGTAATGCCATGAACACGGACGTGGAACACGTTCCCATGGCCATCCTGGACCGGGACCAGACAACCATGAGCCGGGAACTTGTGGACCGGTTCCGCTATTCGCGATACTTCGAGGAAGTGGCCCGGCTTGCCAATGAACAGCAGATGGCGGATCTGCTGGATACGGGTGATGTTCAAATGGTCCTGTCCATACCGCCGGGCTTCGCGGGAGATATCCGGGCCGGCCGATCGGCACACCTGCAGGTGGTGCTGGACGGGACCGATTCCAATACCACATCCATTGCACTTGGCTATTGCAACGCCGTGGTGACGGGTTTCAGCGGTGATGTACTGCTGGAACGGGTCAACCGGTCCATGGGGGCCATGCCGCCGGTGCCGGGCATCGACCTGCGCAGCCGGGCCTGGTTCAATGAAAACCTGGAAAGTACCGACTATTTTGTGCCGGGGATCATGGCCATCCTGGTGACCATCGTGACCCTGATCCTGACCTCCATGGCTGTCGTCCGCGAGAAGGAAATCGGCACCATGGAACAGCTCATCGTTACCCCCATCCGGCCCGCGGAATTCATGCTGGGCAAGACCCTGCCATTCGGGTTGATCGGGTTCATCGATGTGGCAGTGGTCACGGTGGCGGCCATGATCGGATTCGGGGTCCCCTTCCGGGGGAGTGTGCTGATCCTTGCACTGGGTACCGCGCTCTATCTCATGAGTACCATGGGGGTGGGACTCCTGATCTCCACCGTCAGTGATACGCAGCAGCAGGCCATGATGGGCACCTTCTTCTTCATGCTGCCCACCGTGCTGCTCTCGGGGCTCATGTTCCCCATCGCCAATATGCCGGAAGTGGTCCAATGGCTGACCTATATCAATCCCATGCGGTACTACCTGGTCATCATCCGGTTCGTGTTCCAGAAAGGGGTGGGACTTTCCGTTCTCATCCCCCAGATGGGCGCGCTGCTGGTGATGGGGGTCGGGTTTTTATGGCTGGCAACCAAACGATTCAGAAAGACACAAGTGTAGATAAGGAGTACAACCATGAGAGTTCAATCCATCCTGATCATAACCATCGGGTGCCTGTTGACCATGCTGCCGGTGGAAGCGGGCATCGGGACGGCGGTACCTGTACCGATGACCCTAGAGCAGTGCCTGGAAACCGCGTTGACCGGGAATCCGGATATTTCAGCAGCCAACTCGACGGCAGAAGCTGCCCGTTCCCGGGTCGCGGAACAGAAGGGGGATTATTGGCCCCAGGTGGAAGCGGTTGCCGGCGTGTCCCGATGGCAACAACTGGCGTTCCTGCCTGAAGGATTGACCATGCCCGGCCTGTCTCCCATCATCGGCCCCACCGATGACTGGTCGGCCGATATCCGGGCCAGCTATACCCTGTACGATGCGGGGAGCCGGGGTGCGGCCGTGAACCTGGCCAAAGCCCACGCGGCGGCCGCTGCAGATGACGCAACCCGGATTGACCGGTTGGTTCGTTTGCGGGTAACGGAATCCTACTTCCGGGTGCTGGCGGCCATTGAGCATCTCCAGGCGGTGGAAAACCGGCTGAAACGCTCGGCCGATCATGTGACACTGGCGGAAGCCCGCTATGATACCGGGGCTGTTCCCCGGCTGGACGTGGTCCGATCCAGAACCGAACAAGCCAACGTCAAACAGGCCCTTGCGGAAGCCCGGCGCCTGGTCCAGGTGGCCCTGGGCGAGCTGAACCAGGCCATGGGACGGCAGGCGGCGGAACCGCTGGTAGTGGCAGTCCGCCCGGCAGTGCTCGTGGACCCGGCAGAACTGGACGTGAAGGCAGCTGTTTCAGTGGCGTTGGGCCAGCGTACCGAAGTGGCGGCAGCCATGCAGCAGGCGGCGGCGGCCGCACAGGAAGTGAAACTGGCGAAGAGCGCGTTCGCGCCCAAGGTTGTGGCCAGTGCCGCGGTTGGCCGGCGGGATACCACATTCTTTCCGGACGAGGATACCTGGTCGGTTGGGGTGACGTTGAAGGTGCCGATTTTCACCGGTGGCAAGCGAAAACACCGGATCAGTTCCAGCCGGCAGCAGGTGACGGTGGCGGAGTCCCGGTTGGCGCAGGTCAAACTGGCGGTGGGCCGGCAGGTGTGGGATGCCCATGCCGGGCTGGTGGCTGCGGTGGAAGCGGCAGCAGCTGCGACGGAGCGGGTGACCGAGGCGCGGGAGTCGCTGCGTCTGGTGAATGAGCGGTACACGGTGGACGCGTCGACGATACATGATGTGATGGATACGGAGCAGGCGCTGAGTGAAGCGGAAGCAGCGGACGTGAGCGCGCGATGGGGCGTGAGCATCGCGAACGCAAGATACCACTGGACCATCGGAGACCTGGAGCAGGCTATTAGCACATTGTAGGGTAAGGGTACGCAGGATCGCCGGTGCGGAGAAGAACTCCGCACCTGGCCAGATCCCTGAACCATGCGCCTGATGCAAGCATCGACGCCTCGTTCAGTGACCTGTCCGCCGTGCTTGAGCAGGCGGCGATCCCACGTTCCTGTGCGCAGCTCTGCAAAAAACCCTCCTCCCCCCACCTTTTCCGCCGAATCGTCCGGGCATGACCATCTGGCGGCTTACGCACATTCCGCTTGTCGTCGCGTACCGATGTACTACTCCTTCTGCGCTCCATGTGCAAGCACCACCATCTGGCCCAACGCGGACGATTCCCAATCCTTTGGTCGGTGCTCATTGCTTCGCAAGTTCCCTCCCAGGATTGGAGCTGTGGAATCGTAACCTTTCAGTGAGATATGGAGAGGTGGGTACGCTCACAGCATGGTGTTTGATTCAGATTCGTATGTGGTGACCTGGACGGTGTCTTCTTGTCCGAGTCTTCCACTCAAACTTAAACTCAGCCTCAAACTCCGTCCGTGCATCGCACGGGGTGACGCTCACAGCGTGGCGTTTGATTCAGATTCGTATGTGGTGACCTGGACGGTGTCCTCTTATCTGAGGTCTTTACTCGGACTCAAGTTCAAACTGAAACTCAAACTGCCGCTGTTCATTTTCGTCGTGCTATTATCGAGAAAACGATACCGGGGAGTAATTCCATGAAGCGAAAACTGTTCTTCCTCGCAATCTGCACGGCGCTGTTGCTCGCTTGTGCTTCGGAGACCGCCGTGTTTCAGGACGGGGACATCATTTTTCAGGAATCCAAGTCTGCCCAGTCGGCGGCCCTGAAGGCCGCGACCAACTCGCGCTATACCCACTGCGGTATCCTCTTTCAGGACAACGGCGAATGGTACGTCTACGAAGCCGTTCAGCCCGTCCGTAAAACGGAGTTCAAGCGCTGGCGCTGGTCCGGCGTTGACGGCCACTACGTGGTGAAACGGATGAAGAAGCCGCTGTCCGACTATCAGCGCAAGGCCATCCGGGAACTGGCCGCGGCCCGCTTCGGCATTAATTATGATCTGCAATTCAAGTGGTCGGATGACCGGCTGTACTGTTCCGAGTTCGTCTGGAAACTGTTCAAGGAAGGTGCCGGCGTTGAACTGTGCAGGCCCGCCCGCTTTGGCGACTTTGACTTGTCCGCCATGGTGGTCCAGCAGAAAATCGGTGAACGGTTTGATGGTCCACCGCCGATGGATGAGCCCGTGGTTGCCCCCGTACAGCTACTGGAGTCCCCGTTGCTGAGCACTGTCGTAACCGTTCGTTAAGGTGCTGGCGGTTCTTTTCCGGTTCTCGAATCTTCACTCAAACTCAAACTCGGACTTAAACTCGCCGTGTCTTTCTCAACGCACGGGCCTGCTTTAATACATTACAAAAAAGGAATAATTTGATATGATCATATGGAAAATGAATCAGGAGGAACCAACATGAGTAAAGCAAAAGCCTATTCAGCAGCCAGTGCAACGTCACCGTTGAAATCC
>CAZDKZ010000087.1:0-8855 GCA_964506215.1 uncultured Holophagae bacterium | reverse complement strand
GCCGCAAAATGGACGACCGCATCCACCGGATATCGGCTGAATACAGACGCCACCACGTTCATATCCGCAATGTCACCCTGTTCAAACATATACCGATCCGGACCCTGGTCAGCCTCTACATCCGCCAGGTTTTCCCGATGACCGGCATAGGTCAGTTTATCCAGGTTGATCACCCGTCCGGAGAATCCAGGCGCACCCAACAGCTCGCGGATAAAATGGGAACCGATGAAACCACACCCACCGGTCACCAGAATATTATGAAAGGGTACCGTCAAAATGCATCCTCCGTTCGTCAAAATACTGTTCCAGGTTTTCCCGCCAGTGAAAAAACTCAAAACCCGGTAAGCGGCTTGCGCGCCTTGTATTGAATCTTGAATTGGCCGGTCGGTGTGCAGCGGTCGGGAAGTCCCTGCTTGAAATGGCCCGTAGCGCGACAGGCCGTTCCACAACCCCACGGGATTGGGCAATTTCATAAATCGCGCTGGCAAACTGGTACCAGGTCAGCGCACCGCTATCCTGGTAATGAAACGTACCGTTGGCACTCTGACCGTCATACCGGCTGATCAATCGGACAATATTCCGGGCCAGTTGGCCGCACCAGGTGGGTGAACCCCACTGATCATCCACAACAGCAACCTCGTCCTTCTCCTGGAATAATGTCAACATGGTATCCACGAAACTGCTGCCGTGAACGCCGTAAAGCCAGCTGATCCGGAAAATGAAATGTTCCGGGCAATGCTCCCGTATTGCATTTTCACCAGCCAGTTTACTCTGCCCGTAAACAGACAACGGGGAAACCGGATCGTTTTCCCGGTAGGGCACATATGACGTGCCGTCAAAGACATAGTCCGTGGAAAAGTGGATCAGTTTCGCCCCGGCCGCAGCCGCCGTCAAGGCCAGATTCTCCGGACCGGCAGCGTTTACGGCATATGCTGTTTCCGAATCGGATTCTGCCTGATCCACGTCGGTATACGCAGCACAGTTGATGATCCAGTCCGGTTGTATCCGGGCAGCTGTGTTCCGTACAGTTATGCGGTCTGTGATATCAACATCCACGTCCGTTGCGTGAATCGGAATTCCGGCCGCCTCCAGTTCCAATTTTACCTGCGTTCCCAGCATACCGTTGCAACCCGTCAACCAGATCATCCAAGCACCTCTGCATCTTTCAACAATGGCAGATCGGCGTCCTTTTCGGAGAGCACCGGTGTTTTTACAGGCCATTGGATCCCAATATCCGGATCATCCCACCGGATTCCCCTGTCCAGATCCGGGACATATCCAGCAGTCACCTTGTACTGCACCAGTGCCGGCCCTGCCAATACCAAAAAGCCATGGGCAAATCCCGGGGGCAGGTACAGCAGCCGGTGATTTTCAGCCGACAACGTCTCTGCAACCCATTCCCCGAACGTGGATGAATGGCGTCGAATATCCACTGCCACATCCAGGATGCTGCCGGTCAGACATTGCACCAGCTTCCCCTGGACTGCCGGTTCAAGCTGATAATGCAACCCCCGCAGAACACCGGTTTCTGACCGGGACAGGTTGTCCTGGACAAAGGGGCCGATATCGTTCTCGAGAAACAGGTCTGCCCGCCAACGTTCGGAGAACCATCCACGGTGGTCCGGAAAAACAGCCGGTTCAATTCGAATCAGACCCGGTACGTTCAGTTCATGAAAACGGAAAGCCAATACTAATCTCCATTCTTCAACAGATCCAGCAGATATGCACCATACCCACTGTTAATCTGAGCATGGCCAAGCGTTTCCATCATCCCGTCATTGATCCATCCATTCCGCCAGGCGATTTCTTCCAGACAGGCAATCTTAATCCCCTGCCGGTCTTCGATTGTACGGATGAATTTTGCCGCATCCATCAAATCACCATGGGTCCCGGTATCCAGCCAGGCGTATCCCCGGCCCATGATCCGGACTTGCAGATTTCCCTGTTCCAGGTAGATTTTGTTCACATCTGTGATCTCCAGCTCTCCCCTGGCCGATGGCTTCAATGAACGGGCAATGTCCACCACACGGTTGTCATAAAAATACAGACCCACGACCGCATAATCCGACCGCGGGTGTGTCGGTTTTTCCTCCAGACTGGTCACCGTTCCATGGTCGTCAAAAGAAACGACGCCATACTGCCTGGGATCCCGGACACGATAACCGAATACCGTGGCCCCGTCCGGTCGCTGTACCGCCTCCTGCAACAATTCCGGTAGTCCATGTCCAAAAAACACATTATCCCCAAGGACCAGCGATACCCGGTCCTGCCCGATGAAATCCGAACCGACCAGAAATGCATCCGCGATCCCCCGGGGACTCTCCTGGCTGAGATAGGAGAATGACATCCCCAGGGACGAGCCGTCACCCAGAAGGTCTTCAAACCGGGATATATCTTTGGGTGTGGAAATTATCAGAATTTCCCGTATTCCGGCCAACATCAGGGTGGAAAGGGGATAATACACCATCGGTTTGTCATACAACGGCAACAGCTGTTTGCACACCGGCAGGGTTGCTGGATACAGTCTCGTTCCTGCTCCACCCGCCAACACAATTCCCTTCAATCAATACCTCCGATTCTGTTCCCACTGCCAGGCGGTTTCCACGATCACGGAAAGGTCATTGAATCGGGGTTTCCAACCCAGCGTCCGGACCAGTTTGCCACTGTCCGCCACCAGTTCGGCCGGATCCCCCACCCTGCGTTCTCTTTCCAGCACTTGAAACTCGCTGCCCGTTACCTGCCTGACCATCTCCACAACATGCTTTACAGAGTATCCATTTCCATATCCGCAATTGAAAATTTCAGACGCACCACCATCCATCAGGTGTCCCAGGGCCAGGAGATGGGCATCCGCCAGGTCCGAGACATGCACATAGTCTCTCACACAGGTGCCGTCCGGTGTCGGATAGTCGGTACCAAAAATTTCAATCGCCGTCCGGTGACCGGCTGCCGTTTTCAATGCCAGCGGAATCAGGTGGGATTCCGGCTGATGGGATTCACCGATCCGGCCATCCGGATCGGCTCCGGCCGCATTGAAATATCGAAGCGCGACATAACGCAACCCTGCAGAAACAGAAAGATCCGCCAGCATCTGCTCCACCATCCGTTTGGTCCACCCGTAGGGATTGATCGGGTTGAGCGGCTGGGTTTCCAGGATGGGAGACTGCTCCGGCATGCCATACACTGCGGCGGTAGACGAAAAGATCAGCCGATGTACGCCTGCTGCCATCATCTCTTCCAGCAGCACCCCCGCATGAAATACGTTGTTCCGGTAAAAACGCAATGGTTCGCGTACCGATTCACCCACTTCGATGAAAGCAGCGAAATGCATAACGGCATCCGGTTTTTCATCGGCCAGCAGCGTTCGTACCGCCTGTCGATCACCCACATCCGCCACCACCAGACGGGCTCCCGAAACGGCCTCCCGATGTCCCCGGCTCAGATTGTCCAGGACCACAACATCGTCCCCCCGCTGCATCAGCGAACGGACCACCTGGGCCCCGATATAGCCTGCGCCACCCGTTATCAATACTTTCAAGAATACTCCTTACGGCGATATTGATGCAGTATCTGCATGGACCCGTTCATGTCGGACCCCCACCAGTTCTGCCCTGGCCGTCTCCCTGCCTTCAGCCAGCAGAGAAACCATGACGGTCACTGACCGGTTCCCCTCGCGGGTGACCACCCCGTCCAACGTTAATTCCCCGTCAATGGGCGTGGGCGCCAGATATTCCACCGTCAACTTCCGGGTCACAAACATGGTTTTCTCCCCATGCTTCTGTTCATAGTGACCCACCGCCGTCCATACGGCGTGACAGTCCAGCAGCGTGGCGATCACACCACCGTTCACCGCGCCGGGAAAAGCGGTCTGGTGAGGTCTGGGCCTGTAAATTGCCATGCAATGGTCCCCTTCCATCCAGCTCTTGATCTGGAGACCGACCGTGTTGTCCGCACCGCAACCGAAACAGATCCGCGCACCGTGATCGCCGGGCAGTTGGTCCTGCAAATACCGTTTTGTCATTCATTCCTCCACGCACATGAATCCGTTTCCCGTCAGGGACGGATTGTTTTCTTGTTCAACCGGTAACCCACCGAAACATGGGACACCCAGTGTTCCAGCGAAAATGGCGCTGTCAGGCCCAGGTCCGTATTCCGCAATCCAATGGGACCTGCGGAAAAACTGTCTGAACAGTGGAGTACCTGTCCTTTCACCCGCCCATTTCCCAGTTGGTTCAGAACCCACAGCCCCATGGGAATTGAATCGTGACCACACCACAGGACTTTCTCCGGTGCAGTCGCTTCCACAAATCGCCGGATACTGTCTTCGGTCAACAACCCGGCCAGGCAGTCATTTGCCACATGTTGATCATACCGGGTGGCAATGTCATGACCGGTCCGACCGCTGCCAAATCTTACATTATCGAAATCTTCACCGTAATGATTGGCATCCGCTGAAATCAACAGCACCACGTCACGGCCCAGGCGCAGATCTCGTTCGTTACAGTAGTTGGCAATAACGTCGGCCACACGGTCCGCAATCGTTTGGATCCGATCCAGGGACATCCGGGTGACCATAATGGGCGTAATCCGGACATCCCGGTTGAAATACTGGAGAAACGGTACCATGCCTTCAATGGAATGCTCCGCACGATGAGCCACATCGGAGACCAGCACCATGTCATCCGGCAGGGATTGCAGGATCCGGGAACGGAGATTGGAAACCGGTACGTTACCGTATGGTCCCGTCCATGCCGCATGGGTATCCAGGATCAACTTGCCTGTGGGATCGCCCAGTTGCTCCCGGACGGTCCGGTGTGTCACACCAAAAATAATCACTTCATCTGCCTGAAGCCCTTCAAACAACGGCAGGCAGGATGGACCGGCATACAGGTAATCGTCATGGGGCGAAATGCCCGCCACCAGTCCGGGCTGACCCCGCACAGCATCCGGCCGATCCTGCAGATAGCGAACCAGGCAATCCATGGTTTCCGGTGTCCAGGCATATCCAACATGATCCAGCACCGGACGCGTGGCAGCAGAACACGACATCACGGCGATCGTCACCACCATCAGGACCACAGTTTTTCGGATCATGTACGCCTCCCGGATTTTGTGCACATGCTCCGGTACATTGTATCAAATTCAATCCCTTGGCCGGGTTCGGATACCGTCGGCGGTCCATCAGGAGAGATGCCAAGGCATTCGTTTTGTGATACGGTATGATATAGAAAATCCATTGGAGACAAGCGTGCTCAAAAATCGTCCCATGTTCCAGAGCATTCCGCACATGCTGTTCGAATCCGTGACAGCTTATGCCGAACGGGATGCGTTCCGTTACCGGTATGGCGGCAGAACCATCCGAGTCTCCTACACCCAGTTCGGAGAAACCCTGCAGCATCTTACCCACGGACTGGCCACCCTGGATATCCGACCCGGCACCCGGATCGGTATTCTGTCCGAAAACAGGGTGGAATGGGTAGTCGCGGACCTGGCGGCCATGATACTGGGCTGTATCGTTGTCCCCATTCACACCAACATCACCCCGGTACAGGTGGCTGACCTGATTGAAGATGCGGGGGTGGAAGTGCTGTTCGTTTCCAACCGGTATTATTTTGAACAGATCATGTCGGTCAGAGAACGGTTGTCCACACTGAACCGGATCCTGTCTTTTGATCCGATCAAAGCCGGCGCCGAATCACCCACCACCTTCGAACGCCTGGTCAAGCTGGGCGAAAAGCACCAGGCCTCGCGACCGGGAATGATCAAGCGCCTGCTGGACGCAGTGAATCCCGATGAAGCATGCTCCATTGTGTACACTTCCGGCACCTCGGGACAACCCAAAGGCGTTTGTCTGCATCACCGTGGTTTTGTGAATAACACCGTCCGTTCAGAAGCAGCCATCCGGTTGTCCACAGATGACATATTTCTGTCTTATCTGCCCCTGAGCTTTCTATATGAACGCCTGGCCGGGCACTGGTGCGCACTCTACCGGGGCTGCACGATCTATTATGGCCGGGCACCGGAAACCCTGCAGGAAGACCTGCGGATGGCCAGACCCACCGTACTGGTGGGTGTGCCCCGCATGTACGAGGAAATCATGTTCCGGGCGTCCACCACGATGCGAACGGGCAGACTCATGTCCCGGCTGCTCCTGCAATGGGGGCTGGACATCGGCCGACGATACCGGAAACGTCATCGCCATCTGACCGGATGGGTCCGCTTCCAGTACGGGCTGGCGGACTGGTTCGTTTACCGGAGCTTCCGGCAACGGCTGGGCGGAAAACTGCGACTGCTGATTTCGGGCGGTGCGCCCCTGTCAGCGGACGTGGACCGGTTTTTTCGGATCATGGGTCTGCCAATCATGGAGGGATACGGATTAACCGAAACACACCTGGTGGTAGCCGTTTCTTCCCGAAACCGTGAGTTGGGCGGCGGTTGCGGCAAACCCATACCTGGGGTGGAAGTCAAGGTGAACCGTGACGGTGAAATCCTGGTGCGTAGTGACACCATCATGCTGGGCTACCGAAATCAGCCCGATGAAACAGAGAAAGTCATGCTGCCCGGCGGCTGGTTCCGGACCGGGGACCTGGGACACATAGATGAAGAAGGGTTGCTCCACGTTACGGATCGAATACACGACATGATCCTGACTTCGGGAGGCGAGTTGATCGCACCTTCCCCGATTGAAAATCGGATTCGCCGGGACGGGTTCATTGACGATATTCTGCTGGTGGGGAACGGACGGCCCTTCCTGACGGCACTGATCATCGCCAACCGGGTCGCCATGAAGAGCTGGGGAGAAAAGCACGAGATGGACATGACTGATGAAGTGGCGTTCCTGACATCACCCGAGGTCAACCGGTTCCTGATGAAACGGATCAACCGGCGCCAGTCGCAGCTGGCCGATTTTGAGAAAGTGCAACAGATCACGGTTGTCACGTCACCGTTCACTGTGGAAGCCGGAGAACTGACACCCACCTACAAGAAGAGACGATCTGTTCTGGAAGAACGGTACTGGCCCCTGATTGAGGCCATGTATGGTCGCAGCCGGGGCAAATAACCCATATCCCGTTCAGTGCAGGAGTTGACGCTCCCGCCAGATATCCCGGAACCAGAAAATGGAAACCAGTATCGGTACGGTGGCAACGATAATCAGGGACGCCATGCCCACAACACCCAATGCGGCCTGTGCCACCGGCGTTGCACCGGACAATCCCAGGGCATCACGAATGGATCCCATCACCTGTGGAATGGCATCACGGCCGGTTACCAGCGCCGCCAGCGCCAACAGCATGGCCGTCAACCCTGAGATGATGTGCATGGTCCAGATGGGTAACAACACCGAACCCTTGTGTTTCACCACCGGCTTCACGCTCCCATAAATCGCATCCGCCGAGGGCAATGCGGGTACCGGTATGCTTTCGGCCACCTGGTTCAGGTTCCGGGTCATCCATACCAGCTCACGACAGTGATCACACATCCTAAGATGATGGTGCAAGTCATCTGTCATGGTCCCGTTTTGAACCGCTTCGATAATCATCTGTTCCGGAGGACAGTTGTCTTTCATATTGTTTCCTCCATGCCGATTCCCTGTTCAGCCAGCAATGCCTTCAGCCTGCCCCTGGCCCTGTGCAACAGGACCCGCACACTGTTTTCCGCCACGCCCAGGATACCGGATATTTCCGCGTGGGAAAACCCTTCCACATGGGCCAGCCAGAGCATGTCCCGCTGGCGTTCATCCAGCCGGGACATGGCCGTCTGCATGTCCAGCTTCATTTCCCTGTCCCGGCCGCTGTCCGGGCAGGGTACTTCGGTCACTTCATCACCATGGATCCGGTTCCTGCGGAAATAGGTGATAACGGCACTGCCTGCAATCCTGTACAGGTATGCTTTCCATTCCACCATCTCCCGTTCCGGGTCCACATACCGCAAAAACTTCATATACGATTCCTGCAGAATATCATCCGAAGCCGTGGCATTGCCGCAACCCTGGTAAATGAACCGCCACAGCCCCTTTGCCGTGCGATCATAGAATTCTCGGAACAATTCCGGGTCCATGTTCAGTCCCGATTCAACAGTCAACGAATGATTCCTCCACCAGTATCATAGCAAAGGCGGGCAATGCCCGCCTGTTCATCATTTTCCGGGAATTCTACAGGTCTTCGCCCGGGACATTTGATTCGATCAGACCCCATTTGGATGCCAGCTTGTAAGAGGCACCGGTAGCGATCAGGTATCCCAAGCCGAATGCCAGCGCAATAGCGGATGCGATACTGAAAAACGGGACAGCATCTGTCATGACACCACGAACCAGGAACAGGGTGAAACCCAACAGTACCAGGATAACGCCCTTGTAAACAGCTGAGATCATTTTTTCCTTCATGCCCACATTCTCCAGTTGCAGGGAGTCCAGGAACTTGCGACCGCTTTCCGAATCGGCCAGCCGGACCAGTTCATCCCCGTTGCCGATCTTGTCCATCATTTTCAACTGTACACTCAGCCGGTACTTGGACTGGCGCCACTTGAGAATGATATGGAACAGGTAACCAAATGCCCCGAACATGCTCATGACTGCAATAGCACCCAACATTTCACCATTCATGTTTTCGACCTCCTCGTCGGTTTTCATCTACAGTACGCCCGTTAACACAACACCGTTAACACCAGCACCATAATTTATTGAGTTTAAGGTTGAGGTTGAGTCTGAGGTTGAGTCTGAGTCTGAGTATGAGGTTGAGTCTGAGTATGAGTAAGGAAAAGGTCCCATCCCAATCTGTACTCAAACTTGAACTGAAACTCAAACTCCGTCTTCGGACCGACTGCGGCGAGATTTTTCGCCCTGGCAAGGCGCTTTC
>CAZDKZ010000086.1:0-9677 GCA_964506215.1 uncultured Holophagae bacterium | reverse complement strand
AGAAACAGCAAACCGCCAAACCGACCGAATCCGGGCTGAAATACCACCAATACCCCGGCCATTGCCACAACAAATGATGCGACTTTCCGTCTTGTAATCTGTTCCCCAAGGAAAATACGGGCAATGATCAGAATGATGAACGGAGCCGTCTTGTGAATGGTTACCACTTCGGCCATGGGAAGCAGGTGCAGTCCATAGAAATAACCAATCATGCCACCTGTACCCAGGATTCCCCGTAACGCCAGCAACCGTCCATTCACTGGTTGGAATATCCGTTGACCTCGGAAACCGAGCCAACACCAGAGCATCAACAGCGCACCCGTGTTGCGGATGACCATCATCTGCACCGGTGGCAGCCAGCGGGTGGACGCCTTGAAAGCCACACCCTGCAGGACAAAAAACAGGGTAGCCACCAGCATCCACATCAATGCAGACTTACGACCTGACAATGGCCGGTTCCTCTCCGCGGATCAATCGTCGGATATTCTGGTAATGCCCCAGAACCAGCAGAATCCAGAGGGCACAGCCCATCAGGAAGGAGCCCGCCGGACAGATTCCCCTGGCAAACAAAATAATGGCCAGGACAAGAACGGATGTGATCGACACAAGTGATGCCAGCGAAACACGTCTCCCGAAAGCCAGTGTCCAACCGAAAACAAGCAGCGAGAAGAGAAACCAGATCGGTTCCGCCACCGCGAGTACACCGGCAGCGGTGCTGACGCCCTTTCCGCCCCTGAAACGGGCAAAGACGGGAAACCGGTGCCCCAGAATCACAAGACCTGCGGTCAACGGCAGGGACCACACGACGGGCATATCCGGCTGCAGGAACTGCACTGCGACAGCCCCCTTCACTGCATCCAGCAGGAAAACCAGAATCCCGAGCGCCAGGCCCCATTTCCGATATACATTGGTTGCCCCGGGGTTTCCACTGCCGAATGTACGGACATCCTCTCCAAAAATAAGTCTCCCAATCCAGAGTGCGACTGGAATGGATCCAAGCAAATAGGGGAAAAGCAATTGGGAAATGGCTGCAGCCGTTACCACGGTGTCAATCCAGGCTGAATTCTTTCTTTCGGATCTTTTGAATCAATGGCAGTTCTTCCACATCAGCCAGTCGGAGCAGATTTTCCACGGCCTTTTTCGGAACACCCAGGTTTGTCAGATGATTTTGTGCGCCCCTGATAGACGTGCCGGCACTGCGGCATGCCAGCAGGCGGACTTCCCATGCTGCGATCGCCCGTTCCCGGTATACGGTAGCCTGCTTGGTTGATTCCGATTTCTTGAACTGTTTCTCATATAGATAAGCCAGGTTGTTTGCGGTCTTGCGGTTGGACGGGTTAATCTTTAATGACATCAGGTATGCGGTTTCCGCCCGTTTCAAATCCTGGGTGCATTGGTATGCAACGCCAAGATAGTTCAAGACCTCACTGTTTTCATTGGACAATGCAAATGCCGCACGGGCCAGATCCAACTGTTCCCGAAAGCGCCGCTTGGAACGGGCGCATTCGGAAAGGCCCAGGTAAGCAGAGACTTCCGTTTCATCCATCTCAATTGCAATACGGAACATATCCTCGGCCTTGTCCATTTCTTTCATGTTCAACAGGGCAAAGCCTGTCTGGGTAATGGATGGAATATGATGGGGGTCCCGCTTCAGCGCTTCGCCATAATAGTGTATGGCCTTGGGATAGTTGCTTTCCTGCAGCTCCAGTTCACCAAGATTAAAAAAGCCCAGCGCATAATCCGGATTAAAGGCCACGGCAGAATTGAAACAATGCCTGGCATCATCCACCGACCCCTGCATCAAGTGGGCATATCCCATCAGGTTCAAGGCTTCCGCGCGAATCTCTTTGTCCTGTTCAAACAGGAACAGTTTCTTGATTTCGGCAATGGCAATGTCATGATCGCCCCTGCCCATAAAGTATTCGGCCAGGAGAAAATAAGAACCCCAGTCCTCCGGATTGATGGATCTTGCACGGGCAAACGACTGTAATCCCTTGAGCAGTTCACCGTTTTCCAGGTAGTGCTCTCCCAGCAGATGCCAGGCTGCGACGAAACACGGCTCCAGCCGGAGCGCCTGTTCCAGTTTTACCAGGCCCTTTTCCGTCATTCCCTTGTCTATATAGCACTTACCAATCATTCGCATGGAACGGCAACAGTCCGGATTCAGCTCCACCGCGCGTGCAAAACTTTCCAAAGCACCCTGGAAATCCGTGGCTGCATGCTCCACATAACCCCGGACCTCATAGATACGGGAATCATTTTCTTCATGCTCAAGCGCACGTGCAATCAGCGTGGTTGCCACCACGTCCTGTTCCAGGAAATAGTTGATCAAGGCTAGATCCCGGTACAAACCCGGCTGAACCGGTTCTTTTTTATCTGGTGATTCCAGGAATGACTCCAACTGGCCCTTGATGGTCTCCAACTCACGATAGTTTTTGAAACCGGATGCAAGCACCAGCTCATACCAGGCATCCCAATGAAACTGATCCATGTTGATCGCTGTCTTCGCATGTTCAATGGCCCGGTTGTAGTCCGAACGGAGATTATAAGCCTGTGCAACCGCAGCATGACCTGTCGCAGTCGGCGCCTGCTGCACATCCGTCAACAATTTTTGAAAGCGGTCATTGGTCTGAAAAATGCTCATGGCTTTCTCCGTTGGTCTTTCATCTATGGTACACCGTTGACTAGATGGTTTCCAATGTGAACCTGTCGTTGGTGTAGATGCAGATGTCTGCGGCAATCATCATGGCACGCTTTGCAAGGGTTTCTGCATCCAACTGGGTATTCTCAATCAGGGCCCTGGCCGCTGCGTAGGCATAGGGTCCACCCGATCCGATGGCCATGACCGGTTCCTCCGGTTCAATCACATCACCCACACCGGACACCAGGAATACCCGTTGACCATCCGCAGCAATCATCAACGCTTCCAGCTGCCGCAGCACCTTGTCGTTTCGCCAGTCTTTTGCCAGCTCCACAACCGAGCGCTCCAGGTTACCGGAAAACTGTTCCAGTTTGGATTCCAGTCGCGTAAAGAGCGTAAAGGCATCCGCTGTTGATCCGGCAAATCCAACCAGAATTCTGTCTTTGAATATCCGCCGAACTTTACTGGCCCCCCGTTTCATCACCGTCTGGCCCAGGGTCACCTGTCCGTCCCCGATCAAAACACTCTTTTCCCCGCCCCTTACAAACAGAATTGTCGTTCCCTTAAACATGCTATTCCCCCTGACGATAACGGAACAGATACATGGAGAGGTCTTTCACATTACGCGGCATCCTGGCTGACTTGATCTCGTTGAGGGTCATCCATTGCACACCGTCTTTCTTGAATTTTTCCGGAATATCGTCCGTTTCCCCATTCAATTCACCAACAAAAATAAAGTCCACATGCCGGTGTTCTGCGTCAATGTTTTCCACCTGGACATGGATGGGACTGGGCAACCGAACGGTATCACTGTCCAGTACAATGGGCAGACCGGGCCGGAAATCCACAATGTGAACGGTCAGGCCGGTCTCTTCCTTCACTTCCCGCCGGGCACACGCGGTTGGGCTTTCGTCGGACTCAACGTGCCCCCCCGGGGGGAGGTATTGATCCTTGAATGGCGGCTTCTTTCGCTTCACAAACAGCAATGCCGTGTAATCATGGTTGAAGACAAACACGTTCACTGCATATTCATACCGCATGTTACCGTTGCTTCTCCTCTTCCCTGCGCAGATCCGCCAGTAAAGACGTCGCCGTTGATACCACTTCTGCAGGCGTCACTTTCATCCGATCTCCGGTCCGCCTGACCTTCAATTCCACGACACCTTCTTCCAGTCCGCGACGCCCCACAATCACCTGGATGGGCAGACCCACCAGGTCGGCGTCCTTGAACTTGAATCCGGCCCGCATGTCCCGATCGTCAAACAGCACATCCATGCCCGCATCCTTCAGATCCATGTACAGCCTGTCCGACATTTCAACAACGTCGTCCGCTTTCACATCCAGGTTTACCAGTCCGATGTCGAAAGGCGCAATGCTCACCGGCCAGACGATTCCGTATTCATCGTGGTTCTGCTCAATGGCAGCAGCAGCTGTTCGACCCACACCGATACCATAACACCCCATGACAGCGGGTTTATCCTTCCCGTCTTCATCCAGGAAAGAACAGCCCATGGAAACGGAATACTTGGTACCAAGCTTGAATACCTGACCCACTTCAATACCCTTGAACTGGGCATACGTTCCGTCATCACAACGGGCACAGGGTTCCGATTCAGCTGCCATGCGCAGGTCCGCATATTCCGTAATCTCAAAATCGCGGCCCGGGTTGACGTTCACCAGATGCAGGTCCTTCTGATTACCGCCCGTGACCACGTTCCGCATCCCTTTCACGGCATGATCCGCAATCATCCGGAGTTTCAGGGACACCGGACCGGAAAAGCCGGAAGGACCGCCCGTTGCCTTGAGAATGGTTTCATCATCGGCCATTTCAAGTATATTGGCACCCAGGTAGTTGCGTACCTTGGTTTCGTTGACTTCATGGTCTCCCCGAACCAGCACGGCAACTACGGAATCTTCATCCACCAGGAAAATCATGGTCTTGATCAACCTGTCCGGCGTCGTCTTCAGGAAGGCCGCCACGTCTTCCACACTTTTCTGATCCGGCGTTTCCACCCGCTCCAGATCCCCGGGATCTTCAGTTTCGGTGTGCGTAACAATCCGGCATTCCGCTTTCTCAATATTGGCCGTGTAATCACAATGACTGCAACTGAGCACGGTATCCTCACCGGAGTCGGCCAGCACATGGAATTCATGGGTGTAGTTGCCGCCAATCGCCCCGGAATCCGCTTCAACCGGACGGAATTTCAGGCCGCAGCGCTGAAAAATGCGTGTATAGGCGTGGTACATGGACCAGTACGATTCTTCCGATGCCTTGTCATCCACATCAAAGGAGTACGCATCCTTCATGATAAATTCGCGGCCTCTCATCAGGCCGTACCGGGGACGGATTTCATCCCGGAATTTGTCCTGGATCTGGTACAGGTTCAGGGGCAATTGCCGATAAGACTTCAGTTCCCGGCGGACCACATCGGTAATGACTTCCTCATGGGTCGGCCCCATGCAGAAATCCCCACCCTTCCGGTCTTCAAACCGGAGAAGCTCCTTACCATAGAAGTCCCAGCGCTGGCTTTCTTTCCAGATTTCTGCGGGCTGGACAGCCGGCATCAGCAGTTCAATACACCCTTCCCGGTCCAGTTCTTCCCGGATTATCGTCTCGATCTTTCGAATTACCCGGTATCCCAACGGCATGTATGTATAAATACCCGCAGCCAGCTTCTTGATCATGCAGGCACGCAGCATCAACTGGTGACTGACTGTTTCCGCTTCGCGGGGTACTTCTTTCATTGTGTTCAACAGATACCGTGTCATTCTCATATACTCACCTCTTTCTCAGCAATCAACTGTGCTTTCTCTTTCGATAGTCTTCTGCATCAATCCGGATTTCCCGGCACATTTCAAACAGGCGGGAGCGCATGCGGGCACCCACCCGTTCCGACAGGGTTTCTTCACCCGGCCGAACGCCTTCATCCGGAAAGTTCGTTGTAATAATGACCGGCAAGAGCCGATTGTATCGATAATTCAGGATGTAGGAGAACTGGCTGTCTGCCCATTCCGTCGGTCTTTCCGCGCCCAGATCGTCAATCACCAGCAGACCCACATTCAGCACAGGCGCCAATACACCGTTTTCGTCCAGTTCTGAACCGGAGCTGTAGGTGGACTTGATCTCCTGCAGCAGTTCCCGGAAGTCACGGAAGAGAATGTCGGTATTACCCCGCTGAATCAACGCTTGTATGGCTGCTGCCGCCAGGTGGGTTTTCCCCGTCCCGGACGCGCCACTGATCAGCAGGCCGGAGTTCACCGCCGGAAACTGTTCCGAAAATGAGCGGACAACCCGACGCGCCATTTCCAGGGAAGGATTGGCAGTCCCGGCCGGATTCTTCACGTCAAAATCACGGAACGTACATCTTCGGTATCGATCCGGCAGACCGCATCGTTCCAGCTGGTCCGTAACGGAAAAGGTACACGAACAGGGTTTCACACAGGAAAATCCATCTTCTTCAACAGTCTGCCAGCCGGAACCGCCGCAGATCTCACAGGGGCGTTTATTCATGACCATCGCCGTCCGGAACTGCTGTTTCTTGAGGGTTTCCGTTTTCCGTAATGCTCCTGGACAATTGAGAACGGACATCCTGCAATGACTGGTCCAGGCTGTTGATCAAATCCCTGGCATTGCCCACAAGCTCCGGGAGCTGACGAATATCCTGAACTGTGACTTTCAATTTGTCCAGGTCTTCCGTGATCAACTCCGGCTCAACCCGTTCCTCCAACAGCCGGAACTCATCCCGCAGTACTTCCAGTTCTGTCATGGCCTGTTCAAACGCCTCCAGATCTTTCGGCGCATCCAGTTCCTTCAAATAAACCGCGAATTCCAGAGCCGCGGAGGCCAATTGTTCGTTTGGCGTATCGGACTCCACCATGGCCGCCAATTGCGTGGACATGCTTAACCGGGAAACGTGACAACTGTGCAGCGTCTTCAGGGAGTCCAGCACCTGGCTCACCAGGTTGAGGCATTGGGATTTGCCCAGCGACTGCATCCGGTCCGATGCTTCCAGTGCTTCAGATGTCTGATCCACATGGTCGAGAAACCCCGTGATTACCTGTTCCATATCATCCGTCTGTTCCGGGTTGCCCGCAAACGTTGCACGACTCTTTTCCAGGATCCCGCTGATCGCATCCAATCCGTCCCTGAGAACGTCAACTTCCGCCTGCAATTGACCGAATCGCATGATCATTTCACCAAAATTCAGGTCTTTGAGCAGTTCATCCAGCTCCTGAAGACGGGACATCGCACCGAACACCTGATCAATTTCATGGGTTCGAACCCGGCCATTCCCATTCCGGGATAAGATGTCTTCTGCCCGGATTTCGGTTTGCGGAACAGCGGACACGCCATTGAGATCATCTTCCGGAATCTGCGCGTTTTCTTCATCCAGGGGTCGATCCGATTCATCTGCTTCATCCGGAATGGGATTCTCATTCTCCAGGTCCGGCTGATCCAGACGCCGGGTGGGTGCCATTCCGGCCACACTCTCCCCATTCCGGAGAAATGCTGTCAATGACTCTTCTGTTATGGAATCCGGCTGCTGAGCTTCTGAATTTTCAGAAGACTCAGAAGCGGCCGTGTTTTCTGTTTCAGGACCCTTCGGGTCTTTGTCCCCGGTGTTCAAACGTCACCTCCAAAAAAAAACCGGCCGCAATTGGGGGTTTCGAAACCGGTTATGCGTCGCCCCGTTGAATCCAGCGCTGAATTCCGGATGTGGGGAAATAGCTGAGAAAACCCAGAATACAGAACAGCATGATACCGACCCGGGCCGCAAATCCGACAAACGGAGAAGTCCCCAACAGGTCCACCATCATCAGAAACGTTGCCCCGGTAATGGATATCGAAGAAAGAAAAACCTTGTACTTCGTCGAACGCTTACCCACACGGGCAGCCATGATATTCAGGGACAGAATCGCCAGAACGGTGGGCAGATACAGCACATACTTGGCAATCAGCACCACCATCTCTCCCTTCGGCTTCCACTCGGACAACCAGAAATCAACCGCCACCCGCTCTGCACCTGCCCGGACATTGAACACCCACCAGACAATGCATCCGATGAGAAACAGGATGGAGATGAATGTACAGATCCGTTTGTTTCTCAGATAGAAGTAGAGCACGAAGAAGATGATTGCCGGGGCAACCATGACCCCGAAGAAATTATCGATCAGGAACATCACTTCATCCACTTTGTACATCTCGAAATAAGCTGCCGTTGTGCGTCCGGCCACAAACAGATAAATCAATCCGAACAGGATCCAGATGTTTGCAAATGAAATGGCCGGTGTACGGGCCCGCCCCACGGCCTTCTCCCGAATCACCTTGATTCCAAGAAACACACTGATGAATGTTACCGAAGCACTTACCGCTGCATTGATCAACAATCCATAACCCGGCTGAAGTACCATGTCCCGACCCCCTTACGCAATTGGATTACTCGAAGAAGTCGTCCAGCATACCATCATCGCCCATATCCGGCGTTTCGGAAATGGGTTTGCAGATCAGCTGGTCGCCTGTCTTGATTCTCAACTTCTTTGCTCCCGCCTCGGTGAAAATGATCCGGTTGTTCAGTTCCTTGCGGGATCCAAGTTTCAATACCCCGATCCGTCCCTGTTGGGTTCGAATCTGGACAAACTTCATTTTGTCTTCGGTGATCAACTCGCTCTTCCATTCTTCATAAAGGGACTTGTCTACGTAAGCAACGTCATCGGACTTCAGGAATCCGGTCAGTGTGTCATAGGTCAACTGGTGAATGATGTTCAGCGCCTCCACCAGGCCCTTATCAATGAGTTCTGTCATCAGTGTCAAGACCTTGAACTCGGAATATCCGCTGGCATCCACCAGGTCATCCACGTCCCGGGTTCCGTCCATCAGCGTGATCAGCCGCAGGGTGTCTTCATCCATCGAATCTTCCACGGTGTCCATCCGGTGATCAATGGTTGCCTGAAAGATCATGTAGTTCTTGGGGACCGCCTGCCGCAGCCGCTTAATGGTGTCTTTCTGCCGGGCGGACTCCAGGATCAGATCATGGAGTGTTTGCCGGATCAATACCTTCTTGTGCGGCGGCGTTGAAATAAACTCAAAGTCGCCTTCCCCCTGCTGAAAAATTTCATATGCCGCGATTTCACCCGTATTTTCCTTGGATTCCGCATTTACAACTTCACCTTCGTTAAAAAACAGCATGGCCGAAAAGGCGCTGCTTCGTAATTTGAGCATACCCGTCTTCCGGTTCAGGTGAAGAAGATTCGCAATATCACTGATACTGATGCTACCCAATTGTCCTTTCAGAGCCATTTGACTACCTCACATAGACGATAACGTCATACTAGCACAAATTACACCCCAACTCAAAGCAAAACAAAAGGGTAGCGTGACATTCAAACCATGTTTGCCAGCCCGTTCGATCTCGTCATTCGCCAGGCAGAATGTCCTTTACATTGACCTTCTTTTGCCTATAATAGTGCAGGACTTGCCGGTGTGGCGGAATTGGCAGACGCGCTGGACTCAAAATCCTGTGGGCTTTAACGCCCGTCTCGGTTCGACCCCGAGCACCGGCACCATCTTTCCTTGTCGGAAACACCTTCCCGAACTACATTATGAGCGCCGGGATAGTCCGGCATTGCACTGTTCTTTATCAAAGACCGGTTACCGGTCCACATCCCGGGGGCGATTTGGGTTCGACGGGCAGCCTGGAGGCTCGGGCTGCATGCCGAGGCTGGTCACACTCGCTACTCATGACCAAACCAAATGTAACTGCAGAACCTACTGCAATTGCTGCCTAACGTTGCAGCCGGATCCCGGTGTGCTGACCCGCGTGCACCGATGATCCGACGTATTGCGGGCTCGATGATTGAAACTGCGCTGATTCTCTCATCTAAACTTTAGTGCTAGCTGACGGTTGACCTTGTCCTGCCGGGTCACTGGATGCGAAACAAATTTGGCAGGTCTAAGCATGTAGACGCCTGACGCTGAAACTGTTCGGACGGGGGTTCGATTCCCCCCGCCTCCACCATTTAGAAAAGACAAACCCGT
>CAZDKZ010000085.1:0-9780 GCA_964506215.1 uncultured Holophagae bacterium | reverse complement strand
GTGGTGGCCGTGGGCGGCATTGTGGCCACCAACGGCATTATCCTGATTGACTACACCAACGAGATGATGGAAGTGGAGGACAATGGCATGGCGGCCGTGGTCCGGGCCGCTTCCACCAGGCTGGTCCCGGTATTGTTGACGGCATTGTCCACCATCCTGGGCCTGCTGCCGCTGGCCTGTGGGATCAATATCAACTTCGTTACGCTGGTGACCGAGCTTAATCCCAACATTTACCTGGGCGGACCGGATTCGGCTTTCTGGAAACCGCTGGCCTGGGCGCTGATTTTCGGGCTGAGCTTTGCCACTTTCCTGACGCTGGTGGTGGAGCCCACCATGTACTATCTCATGTATGGGAAGAAGCATCCGGGGGGTGACGGCCAGACGGCCTGATCCAACAATTCACGCTCAAAAAAAGAGGCGGGGAGCAATCCCCGCCTCTTCGATTTCATGGAGGTCTATTCTTATTTATTGTCCGCCGCCCAGCACCTTGTACAGTTCAACCTGGTTGGCCATCCGGGCCAGTTTCAGTTGAACCAGGCCGGTCTGTGCCTGGAAATGGGTCCGTTGGGCGATCAGGACCGGGAGATAACTGTCAATACCCTGCTTGTAGCGGGCATTGGAAAGCTGCCAGGTTTGTTCCAGTGTTTCCGTCAGAGATTGCTGTGCCGCGACCTGTTCTGCGAGATGCGTTCCCGCGGTGAGTGTATCACTGGTTTCCCGGAATGCCTGCTGGATAGCCTGTTCATACCGGGCGACCATGATGTCATGGTCCACGTGCGCGGCATTCAGGTTGGCGCGGCGGGTACCCATGTCAAAAATCGGCAGGGCAACCTGTGGCGCGAAAGACCAGCTCTTGCTGTCCGAACCCAGCAGGTCATCCAGGTCTGCACTGACCGAACCGGCAAACGCGGTGAGTGAAATGCGCGGGAAGAACGCCGCCCGGGCTGCGCCGATGTTGGCATTTGCGGCCATCAACTGACGCTCCGCCAAGCGGATGTCCGGCCGGTTCAGCAGGACCTCGGACGCGGCCCCCGGTTGGATTTCCGCGAACGGTTGAATTGCGGTCAGGTTTTCGGGTAGCAGGTCTTCGGGAACCGTTGTACCGACAACCAGGTTCAATGCGTTGCGGTCCGATGCCACCAGGGTACGGTAGGTGGATACGTTGATGCGGGCGGCATCCACCTGGGACCTGGCCTGGAGCATATCCAGTTTTGACGCAACACCAAGCGCATAGCTTTTGCGGATCAATTCATATTGTTCACGCTGGGCTTTCAGGGATTTTTCCGCCAGTGCCAGGCTTTCCCGGTCCGCTGCCAGAGCCAGGTAGCTGCCCGCAACGCCCGCGATCAGCGATATCTGTACACCGGACCTGGCGTCTTCGGTGGACAGGTATTGTTGACGGGCCTGCGCCTTCAGGCTGCGGATGCGGCCGAACAGGTCCAGCTCCCAGGAAGCGATTCCCACACCGGCGGTGTACAGCTCACTGGTATATGCAATACCGGTTGCGGAAAGGTTTTCCGGAACCCGTTCCTTTTCGCCGGTACCGGTGGCAGCCAGGTGCGGGTATAACTCGGCCCGCTGGATGCGGTAGAGTGCGCCTGCCTTTTCAATGTTCAGTGTGGCAATCCGCAGATCCCGGTTGTGTTCCAGGGCCATCTGGACAACCTGTTGCAGGCCCGGGTCCAGGATGAATTTGTCCCAGTCCAGCTCCGCGACAGCAGCTGTCGTTGCGTCCGATGCCCGGTCCGCACCAGGGAGTGTTTCCGGTATCGGATTTGCGGGTCGCGTGTATTCCGGCATCAGCGTGCATCCGCCCATCATCATGAGGGCCATGAAACCTGTGATCAGTGTGTGTTTTTTCATGTCAATTTCCCTCCGTGATTTCCGGATCTGTGGAGACCGGTTGTTTCACGGCCGTGTCCCGGCTCTTGCCGAAAATCCGGTAGACCACCACGTAGAACAGCGGGATAAAGAAAATGGCCAGGAAGGTGGCGGTGAACATCCCACCCAGTACGCTGGTACCGATGGCTTTCTGGGCACCGGCGCCGGCACCGGTTGCCATGGCCAACGGCAGCACCCCGAAACCGAATGCCAGAGAGGTCATCACGATGGGCCGTAGCCGGAGCTTGGCAGCTTCCAGCGTGGCCGCAACCAGACCCATTCCCGCATGTACCTTGGCCTGGGCAAACTGGACGATCAGGATGGCATTCTTGGTGGTCAGGCCCAGTACGGTCAACAGGCCGATCTGGAAATAGACATCATTGGGCAGTCCACGGAAATTGGAGGCCAGGATACTGCCGATGACCCCCAGCGGCAGCGCCAGCATGACCGAGATGGGCAATGACCAGCTTTCATACAGGGCCGCCAGGCAGAGGAAGATTACAAGGATAGAGAATGCATAGAGCAACCCGGTCTGGGCGGTGGCCATCCGTTCCTGGTAGGACATACCGGTCCAGGCGTATCCGATACCCTTGGGCAGCTTGGAAACGATTTCCTCCATCGCGGCCATGGCTTCACCCGAGCTTCTGCCTGGTGCCGCTTCACCGAGGATGTTGATGGAGGGGAATGAATTGTATCGTTCCAGGAGCGGTGATCCGAAACCCCAATGGGTCGTGGCAACCGAAGAAAACGGCACCATTTTTCCGCTCATGTTTCGCACATGGAGTTTCTTCAAATCCTCGGGCATCATCCGGTAGGGTGCGTCGGCCTGGACATATACCCGCTTGACGCGGCCGCCCTGGATGAAGTCATTGACATAGGCGCTGCCGAACGCAGCCGCGAATGAATAGTGGATAGAGGAAATCGGGACACCCTGGGCCCCGGCCCGTTCCCAATCCACATCCACGTAGTATTCCGGGACATCATTCATGCCGTTGGGGCGAACCGCGACCAGGCGGGGATCCTGTGACGCCAACCCCAGCAACTGGTTCCGTGCTTCCATCAGTTTTTCATGACCCAGGCCGGCCCGGTCCTGCAACTGGAAATCAAACCCGTTGGAGGTGCCCAGTTCCAGCACTGCCGGAGGGGTGAAGACAAATATCTGTGCCCCCTTGATCCGGGACAGGGCGCCCATGGACCTGCCGGCAAGGGGCATGGCTTTCAGATCGGGCCGGTCCCGCAACTCCCAGTCTCTCAACCGGACAAAGGCAATACCCATGTTCTGACCATTTCCGCCAAAACTGGTACCCCCAACCGTCATGATGGACAGTACCGCTTCTTTCTCATTTTCCAGGAAATGGTCCCGCACCTGGTCCAGCACCTCCTGGGTCTGTTCCAGCGTGGAACCCACCGGCAGCATGATCTGGCAGAACACCATGCCCTGGTCTTCATTGGGCAGGTATGCGGTGGGCATCCGTTTGAACAGGAAACCCAGAACGACAACGATCAACAGGAAGGCAACCATGAACCGGAACCGCCGGGATAGCATCTTCCCGACGACAGACTGGTAACCGTCCCGCATGCGGAAAAATACCCGATCAAACCAGAGAAAGAACGGCCGTAACAAGGGAATGGCGTTTTCTGCAGGCTCGTGTCCCTTTTCCACCGGTTTCAACATGGAGGCGCACAGTACCGGTGTCAGAATCAAAGCCACGACCACGGACAACAGCATGGAGGCGATGATGGTCACCGAGAATTGGCGATAAATGACCCCGGTGGAGCCGCCAAAGAACATCATGGGACCGAACACCGCGGACAGCACCAGGCCGATGCCGATCAGGGCACTGGTGATTTCATGCATGGATTTCCGGGTGGCTTCCCGTGGGGGCAGACCTTGCTCGGTCATCAACCGCTCTACGTTTTCCACCACCACAATGGCGTCGTCCACCAGGAGTCCGATGGCCAGTACCATGGCGAACATGGTCAACATATTAATGGAGAACCCGAAGGCACTGAGGACACCAAAGGTTCCCAGGATGACAACTGGTACGGCAATGGTAGGGATCAACGTAGCACGGAAGTTCCCCATGAACAGGTACATGATCAGGAACACCAGGAAAATGGCCTCGAACAGGGTCTTGACCACTTCGTCGATGGCCACCGCAACAAACGGGGTGGTGTCATAGGGATAAACGACAATCATCCCTTCCGGGAAGTTCACGGACAATTCATCCATTGTTTGGCGGATAGCATCGGCCGTGTCCAGTGCGTTGGCGCCGGCTGCCTTGCGGACGAAGAGCATCCCCGCGGGCATGCCGTTGTACTGGGCGGTCAGCGCATAGTTTTCACTGCCCAGTTCCACCCGTCCAATGTCCCGGACACGGAGGATGGAGCCGTCCGGATTGGTTCGCAAAGGAATAGCAGCGAATTCCTCCGGTGTTTCCAGCATGGTCTGAACGGTAATGCTGGCATTGAGCCGCTGGCCTTCAACGGCAGGCGCCCCCCCAAATTGACCGGCGGACACCTGGACGTTGTAGCTGCGAACACTGGCCACCACGTCTTCTGCTGTCAGGTTATAGCTGACCAGTTTGTTGGGATTGAGCCAGATGCGCATGGCATACTGGCTGCCCCAGGTGCCCACTTCTCCCACACCGGGTACCCGGGCCAGGACCTTTTCCACGTTGGACTTGGCATAGTCCCGGAGGTCCGCCCCGTCCATGCTGCCGTCTTCGGAAACCAGGCCCACCAGGATCAAATAGTTTCGCGTGGACTTGTTGACCCGGATCCCCTGCCGCTGGACGACTTCCGGCAGACTGGGCATGGCCAGCTGGAGCTTGTTCTGGACCTTGGCCCATGCCAGGTCCGGATCCGTACCGGCCGCAAATGTCAGTTCCAGGCGTCCGGATCCGTTGGAGTCGCTGCTGGCGTTCATGTAGAGCAGGTTGTCAAACCCGGTCATCTGCTGTTCGATGATCTGTACCACCGAGTTTTCCACGGTTTCTGCGGATGCGCCGGGATAGAATGCTTCAATCGCAATGGATGGCGGTGCGATGGGTGGATACTGGGACACGGGCAGGTTGTAAATGGCCAGGGCACCGGCCAGCATCATGATGATGGCGATGACCCAGGCGAATACCGGCCGGTCCAGGAAAAAATTAGACAACATGGTTCAATTCTCCCGGCCGGAAGCGGTATCTGCCGGTGGCTGTGTGTTGTCCTGCCACGGTTCAGTGGAAACGGTAACGCCGTCCCGGACACGCTGCAATCCATTGACAACGACCTTTTCTCCCGCCTGCAATCCGTCGGCAATCAACCATCGGTTCCCCACTTCACGATTGAGGGTGACATATCGTTGGGAGACCGAGTTGTCTGCATTCACCACGAAAGCATAGGGCATCCCCTTGGGGTTTCGGCTGATGGCCTGCTGGGGGACGAGAATGCCGTTCTCTGCTACCCCTTCTTCCACGATGGCCTGGACGAACATGCCCGGCAGCAGTGTCTGTTCCGGGTTGGGCACCACCACGCGCAGGGTGACCGCGCCGGTTGTGGCTTCCACTGATACATCACGGAACTGCAGCGTTCCCGCATGTGCATACCGGGATCCATCCTGGAGAATGAGATGAACCCTGTTCCGGCTCTCTCCATCCGCGGTCAGTTCGCCTTTCGCCATTTTCCGTTCCAGGGCCAGCAGGTCACCGGCAGACTGGGTAACATCGACGTAAATGGGATCCATCTGCTGAATGGTGGCCAGTGGAACGGGCTGATAGGCGGTGACCATGGCGCCCACGGTGACAGTGGATTTACCGATACGTCCGGTAATGGGCGCCTGGATCGGTGTGTAGTTCAGGTTGATCTTTGCCGCGTCCATGGCCGCCTTGTTGACCAGCAATTGGGCTTCTGCCTGCTGCAATGCGGCAAGCGCGTCATCATAATCCTGCTGTCCCACGGCGTTGATATTCAGCAGTTCTTTGAACCGTTCTTCACGGGATCGGAGCGCGGGCAGGGTGGCTTCCGACATGGCAACAGCTGCCTTGGCCTGTTCAAACGCGGCCCGGTACTGGGCCGGGTCAATCTGGTAGAGCACCTCTCCGGCTTTGACAAGTGAACCCTCTGTAAACAATCGTTTCTGGATCAGGCCGTTGACCTGGGGACGGATTTCCGCGACCAGGAAAGCCGATGTCCGGCCCGGTAGTTCGGTTGTCAGCACCACCCGTTCCTGCTTCAGTTCCAATACTTCCACCAGGGGCGGCTGACTGTTGGTGTTCTGTGTCTGTCCGGATGTGCAACTGGTCTGTATCAAGGGCAGGATGATCAGCATGATCGTGACCAGGAAACCGGTCCGTCGGTTGAATGTCTGCATGAGTGGGTTCCTCCTCAATTCTGTTCTGGGTCTTGTTGTGTGGTTCATGTGATCCTTCTTATTTTTTCTTTTTCTGTTTGGTGGTGACGCCTACCGCGCCGTGCATGAACAGGTTGTATACCCGTTCGGTATCCGCTTCCACAACCAGCTCCTGGTTGCTGTAAATAACGAACACCATGAAATTTCGAAGATATTCATAGAACATGAATGCAAGAAAACGGGATTGGGATGCGGGAAATATTTTTTTCATCAACTTTGCATATTCTTCCAGGATCCAGAGGGTTTTCTCGTGCATATAAATTTCCCTCGGGGTTTCCGGTTCTGCCATCGGTCCTTGGAAATGGCCCACTTCCCGTGCATACATTTTCATCAGGTTCCGTGTGGTAGTCAGGAGTCTCAGTTTCACACGGATGACGCCCTTCAGCTTGTCTTCCGTGGACAACTCCTTTCTGGCAAATAAATCTTCCAGTTCCAGGAATAATGGTTGGATTGCGTCCTGGATGACCGCCAGCAGCAGATCCTCCTTGTTGGAAAAATAGTTGTACAGCGTTCCCTTGGCCACTCCGCAGTACTCGGCAATGTCCTGCATGGTCAGTTCGGAAACATCAGACGTGGAAATATACTGGGCAATGTGCTCAAGGAGCAGTTTGCGCTTTTGTTCTTCCATGTTGAGAATCATGGTTCCTCCTCTCGGCGAACGGCGGGTCAAAGAAATGACCCACGGGTCAGTATAGTGACCGTACGGTCAATGTCAAGTCTTTTCCGCAGAAAAATTGACCTGCTGATTCGATATCCGGGTGGTTGAATTTGGCGATTCAATATGGGGAAGGTGACGTCAGTCGTGCTACTATTAAACGGTAACCACACCGGTGAATGGAGAAGAGAACGAGCGTAATTGGAGACTGTTGGTTCAGGAAACTCTTTCAGTGTAAGCGGAGCCACGAAAGCGAAAGCGGCATGCTCCAGGAGGTCAGTTCATGAGTCGGCGCCTGTTCATCAGCGATGGCACCCAGCAGACCGGTCCGTATGACGAATCCCAGATTCAGTCCTTTATTCAATCCGGGCACATTTTGGCCCATTCCCTGTGCTGGGAAGAAGGAATGGCAACCTGGACCCCCATTTCACAAGTCATGCCCCACCTGTTCCAGGCCGCGCCAGCACCATCCCAGCAGGATTTTCAGCAGACGGTGATGGAGCGGCCCCAACCGCAAGCGGCACCACAACAACCCGTGTCATCAGGCGCTGCCCCGTACGCCGGGGGTGGCACAACATCATTTGAAATTCTGGATGAAGGCTATTACAAAATGCCCAAGCTGAATTTGAGCCAGGCCGAGGTGATCGTGGAATCCGGTGCCATGCATTATATGCAGGGCGAGATAGAGATTGAAGCCAAAGTACCGTCGGTTGGCGGTATGCTGAAAGCCAAACTCACCAAGGAAAAAGTGGTGCGTCCCCGTTACCGGGGTACCGGCACCATCTTTCTGGAGCCCACCTTCGGGGAAGTGAATCTCATGGAACTCAAGGGGGAGGAATGGATCCTGGACAAGGGAGCGTTCCTGGCCTGCGATCCGGGTATCGCGGTTGGGATGTTCACCAACAAGGCCATGAGCGGATTCTTCGGCGGCGAAGGATTCTTCCAGACTTCGGTTTCCGGTCATGGAAAGTTGTTGTTCCACAGCCAGGGACCGCTGAAGACCATTCATCTCAACAATGAAACACTCACGGTGGACGGATCATTTGCGGTGGCACGGACTGCGGGCCTGGATTTCCGGCCGGAAAAGGCCACCGGCAAGATGTTTTCTTCCTGGGTGTCCGGTGAGGGGATTGTCAACCGGTTCCGGGGAACGGGTACCGTGCTCATCGCGCCCATTCCCAACCGCTTCTTGACCATGATGCGGGAGTTTGGCGGATTGCATTGGGCCATTCGTCGCATTCCAAGAGGCTGACAGGAGACCGGATCATGACCCAACCACCGCCATTACCCGGAACACCGGTACCACCGCCGCCCCAGCAACCCATTTATGCGGCACCAGGTACACCACCTGCCCAGCCGAAGAAAAAACGGAGCTGCTGCTGTTCCTGCTGCCTGGTAACGCTGCTGTTGATGATACTGGGCGTCGGCGGTCTGATGGGATTTGCGTGGTTCAAATATCGAACACCGGAATCTCCAGTGAACAAGGAATTCGAGTCCATTCCGGACTATTTCCCGCCTGAATCCAGCTTCGGTGATTGGACCGGGGGTGTGTCATGAAACGATTTTGTCTCCTTTTGCTCCTGTGCACATTCCCGTTGATGGCCCAGCAGATCCCATTCCGTCTCCATGTCCAACCCGGTATGGCGCAGATGAAAGGAGACGGCGATGAAACCACCACCATCGCGGTGACAGCCCGTGATGAAGAAGGTAATATCCTGCTGAAGAACGGAACGGTTCGGATCCAGGTGAATGCGGGCCGCCTGGACAGCGGAGATATCCCCATGCGGGACGGCCTGGCCGTGGTGCGATTTACTGCGCCCATCCTGGACAATGAAAGCAAGGCATTTCAGCGCTCCATCCAACTGACATTTGCCGTAGTTCAGCGACTCATGGGGATGGATGCGGCAGAGGTGACCGGTGAGGGCGGAAAAGCCCGCATGATGAAAGCCATTGCAGAAACGGCCGTGGATGCGAAGAGCGCAGCTGCGATGGAGACGGTGACCGGCAAGGACCCCGTTGTTCGTATCATCGCGGAAATGGGCGGTGTGAAGGGTAAGGCCGCCATTCAGATCGAGAAAGTGGAAGGGGCAACACCCACTTCCATTGCCAGTGGCTACTACGAGGGCCGGGATGTGATGGGCCAGCCCTGGTACATGGACATCCAGGGCGGCGGCAGCGGGTTTCACGGCACCATCAAGGTCAGTCGCGATACCATACGCGTCACGTGCGACGGGGAAAAGAAAGGCGGTTTCCTGGTCGTCTACCTGTTGCCGGATGAAGGAATGAGCGAAGAGGCGCTCGCCGGTATCAAGGGCATGCCCACTGCGGCCAAGATTATGCCCGGCAATACCATCTATTTCCTGGCGCCGCCCATCTATTTCAGCCGAAAGGGTGATTCCCGTCGGGAAGCGCCCGGTGAGTATGGTGTGGATGACTGGGTGGAAGAACCCACAGCGAAAGCCACGTTGGTTGCCCGGAAGAACATGCTGCCGGGTGATGGGAAGTCGGAAACCGAACTGGCATTTATCTACAGGAACAAGAAGGGCAAGCCTCAGGCCGGTATACCGGTCCGATTGGAAATGATGCGGGGCGGCATGGGCGGCGCGTTGACGGCCACATCCGGTACCACAGACGCCAATGGTGTTTTCCGCTGTCGATACCGGGCACCGGAATACAAGACGGATAAGTTCCAGCAGCTGGGTACCTGCAAGAAAGAAGTGATTTATGCACACTTCCGCGAAGGCAAGGAAGAAGACTATGTGACAGGGGAGGTGGGCATCCTCCGGTGTACCGAGGCAAAGCTGTTCGTGGACAAGCCGGGCTTTGACGAAAAGAACGGGGTGCCCAT
>CAZDKZ010000084.1:0-9780 GCA_964506215.1 uncultured Holophagae bacterium | reverse complement strand
ATGTCCATTACAACAATAAACGCCGGTCACCAGACGTCTGCCGGAATCATCCTTGACGATACCCTGCTTCTTCATCTGTCCTCCCCCGCTCCGTTTCATTTAAACAGTTGGTCAACCCGTGAGATCTGTTCCGGCTCTCCCATAATGATCAGTGTATCATCCCCGCGAATCAGATAGTCGGAGTCCGGATTGAACAGGACGCGACCATCCTGGTGACGAACGGCCAGAATCAGGGCGCCGGTGTTCCGCTTCAAATTCACGTTGGCAATGCTTTTGCCAGACAGGTTTTCATTGTCGCCGATGGGAAACTCGGACATTTCCAGCAACATTTCCTGATTGCTGTCCATCACATCCACGAGATTCACCAGGTGAGGCCGAACCAGCACGGACGCCATGCGTCGGGCGCTGATGTCATGAATGGAAATCACCTCGTCTGCCCCGGCCCGTCTCAGCTTGGCCGTGTTATCAGCCGAAATCGCCCGGGCCACAACCTTCAGTTGGGGCGATAAGGCGCGGGCACTCAGCGTGATGAACAGGTTGTCCGCATCCGAAGGCAGACAAGCTGCCAGGGCGCGCGCATCCTTGATCCGGGCAAGTTCAAGCACCTCGTCCTCGGTGGCATCGCCGACAATGTGGGGATAATTATCCATATGATCCTGCATACCCCGGTCAATCACAACCACCTGCTTGCCCGCACGGTTCAGGTTCTCCGCCACGGCCCGACCGATCCTGCCGAACCCGCAGACCACCACATGGTTCTTGAACCGACCGATTTGTTTTTCCATTTGTCTTCCCTTCAATGCCCTTCTCAGATCTCCGCTGATCAGGAAGGTTGCGAGCTGGGTAAAGGTAAACCCCATGGCACCTACCCCGACCATGATCAGCACCATGGTAAATATCATTCCCGGTCGAGAGAGGGGAAACGTTTCCCGGAATCCGACCGTGGCCAGCGTTATCACCGTCATGTATGCCGAATCCAGGAGCGAGGCCTTCTCAATCCAGTGATAGCCCAGCGTCCCGATCAGAAACACACCGGTCAGAAATAGGAGCGCGTGTACAATACCCCGTCGACTCACCTGTTAATTCCGTATGTGGGTTTATTCACCGTGGGCTTCAACGTCATTTCCTTCTTCATGAACAACAGGTTCAGTGTCCGCTTATACGTAATGGTAATTTCCACCATATTCTTCCGCTGTACAATACGAATGTCCCGTTTCTGGATCGGCAGTTCCAGTTCCTGGGCTTTCTTCAACACCGCTTCCACTGCTTTGTTCTTGTTACCACGGAAATAGCTGTAGGAAGAGGCAATCTGCCCCATTTCGTCCTTCAGTTCCAGGTTGGCCTGGAATACCGGAACCATAACAATTGCCAACCAGATAACATAAAATGCCGCAAGCAAATACAGAATACACCCCAGCTTGGTATCTCCCCGTTCAGACCTCATCAATGATCCTCCTTTCCAGTAACGGGCCGGCCAGCACCATACGGATTTCTTCCAGCCAGCTGTCCCGATCATTCACCGTTTTGCCATCCGGATTCATCAGGGGATGGACAATCAGTTCAATTGTTCTACCCGGATTAATCAAACCAAAACCCTTCACGTGAACATCATCCGCACCGACAATGGTTACCGGCAGAATCGGCACACCATACTGGACTGCCGTCATCACAGGACCCTTCTTTAACTTCCGTTTCAAAAAATCCCGGTTGTGCACCCGTGTTCCGGTAATAGCCATAATATAGGGAAATCGATGGAACATGCGAGCCGCACGTTTCAAGGAACGTTTCGCGTTGGTCAGATTTCGCCTGTCAATCGGTACAAAACCAAGAAAATAGATCACCCACCCCACCAGTGGATAATACATCAGTTCCCGTTTCATCACCGCCCGGTACGGCTGCGGCAGACCGGTAACCAATGCAAAAATGTCCAGATCACTCTGATGATTGAAAACAATAATGTAGGGAGGTGTTTCCGGCACCGCTTCGATACCCGTAGTGTTCACGTTTACATTGGCACTGGCCAGGGAAACACGTGCCCACACCCGCATGGTGCCATCCACAATCCGGTCCCGCCACGGAAACAAAAGCGGTGTGGACAACATCAGGAACATGGCCGATCCCAGTGTCATGGAACCAATCGTGAACCGGTACAACACAGTCCAGAATAGTCTTCTCAGTATATTCATTTGTTTATTATACGGAACCGGTCCCCCGGGATCAAACGCATTCACCATGTCGACGGTCACAAAAAAGCCGGCGTGACAACCACACCGGCTTGACCTTTTCTACCGCAGCCCTTTCAGCGACCGCCAACCTTGCCAATCATATTCTTCATGGCATAAGCCGCCATCATCGGACTGGCTGCCAGTCTCCGTTTCATGTAGGCTACCGCATGTTTCCATTGCTCGGCAAACGGAACGTAGAGCCGACAGATCTCGCCACGGTCGATCAATTCTTTCTGCAGCTTCTTCCGAGGCACACCCATGAGCATCTGGTATTCATACTTGTCACGGGCCACCCCTTCGGCATCAAAATACGCCATGCAGCGCCGCATCAGCGGTTCATCATGTGTTGCCACTTCCGGATAATGACCCCGTTCCAGCAACAATTGAACCAGCTGGAACATTTCTTCCTTCATTTCCGGTTTCTTCTGAAGTGCAATCTCCTTGGGCTCATTATAGATACCGATGCACATGCGGATCTTGCAACACTTGTCCGGCAACTTCATCACATCATCCCGGGTACGGAATAAGCGGGACTGCAATACGGTACCCACATGCTCAAATTCATTCCTGAGCTGCTGGAAAAATTCCAACGTGATGTCGGTATACGGATTGTCTTCCATATCGATGGTGACGTGAATACCCAACGGATCCGCCTTTTCTATTACACGGCGCATATTTCCCAGGCAATACTCTTCGCTCTCAAAAATACCCAGTTGTGTCGGCTTGATGGATATGGACGCAAACTTCCTGTCTTTCAAGCTATCCACCATGCGAAGGTAAAGGTCGACCGTCTGTTCCACTTCGTCGTGTTCATAAATCGCTTCACCGAGAAGATCAATGGTTGAATACAGATTGTCGTTTTCATACAGGGTATCTGCCACTTTCAGCCCGCTCTCAAGACCCTTACCGGCCACGTACGGCGCCGCAAAAATGCGAACCAGTATGCCCGGCATCAGGTTTACTACAGCTTTTTGAATTCCCATGGTTCACCCCATTCATCAAATACTACAAGCCCGACCATTATAGCCAAAACCGCACCTGGAAAAAACCGATTCTTCACAGTTTCGTCTTGTTTTTCAAATGGAAAATCTCACTGGAATCCAAGTATTAATCCTGATACAATCCAATTAATTACGAAAAAGTACTGTTTTATACTTTACACGTTTGTAAAGTTTGGTATAGTAAAGTGGTGGGAGGTAAGCATGAACCTGACGGCCCTGCAGTCCAACGGACTGAAACTGATTCTCACCATCATACAGAAGAGCGATGGCAGCCCTGTACAGGCCCCGATGATTGCCGAAATTGAGCATCTCAAAGTCGGTTACGTAGGGAAAATCCTGTTTAAACTGCGCAAAGCAGGCCTCGTAAAAGCCGTACGCGGCAAGAACGGCGGATATGAACTGGCCCGTGGCGCAGAAGAAATCACCCTGCATGACGTGCTGAAGGCACTGGAGGTCAAGGAATATGATGCACACATCTGCCCCAACCTTCGCACCGGCGGCGTCTGCTCCCATTCGGTGGATTGTTCCATTCGCCCTGTGCTCAAGTCCATTGACGACTATATCCGCAAGCTTACCTCCGGCATTACCCTGAAGGACCTCGCTGTCGAGGAAGATGTAATGACACGAAAGCTGGCGGACGTCTCCAACTCAACCAGCTGATCGACCCGTACCATACGAAGGAGCGAAACATGACCCTGTTAGAAATCCGTAACCTCGGGGTTTCGGTAGAGGATACTGCGATCATCCGAGACCTGTCCCTGAATATTGAAGCCGATACATTGACCGTCATCATGGGCAAAAACGGTACTGGAAAATCTTCCATGGCGTATGCCCTGATGGGACACCCGGCATATGAAGTAACCAACGGTACCGCCCGTTTTGACGGCGAAGATCTGCTGGAACTCTCACCGGACAAGATTGCCAAGTCCGGGTTGTTTCTGGGCTTCCAGCAACCCGTCGAAGTTTCCGGTGTCACCGTGGTGAAGTTTCTGCAATCCGCCTACCGGGCATTGCATGGCGAAATTGAAGACTATGATGCATTCCAGGAAGAACTGGATGACATTCTGACAATGTTGCATATTGACCGGTCTTTCCTCTACCGGTATCTCAATGAAGGATTCTCCGGCGGCGAAAAGAAACGACTGGAAATCATGCAGCTGCTCATGCTGAAACCCAAACTGGCTATCCTGGATGAACCGGATTCCGGGCTGGACGTAGACGCCATGAAGCTGGTGGCAGCCGGCATTAACCTGGCGCGGGAACGTGGCATTACAGTCGTACTCATCACCCATTACAAGCGTCTGCTGAATTACCTGGATGCCAACCGTGTGGTGGTGCTGGGTGAAAACGGCATCATGATGGACGAAGGGCCTGAACTGGCCGATCGCATCGAAGAAGAAGGCTACGAGTTCGTGTACCGTCAGGTATCCTGACCGTCCTTCCACACAGGAGTACATCATGAGCGATGAATTCAGAACCATCAGTGAAGACTATCAATACGGGTTTTCCAACCCGGAAGATTATCTCTACAAGGCCCCGCCGGGCCTCAACGAGGACATTGTCCGGGCAATCTCGGCGATGAAGGAAGAACCGGATTGGATGCTGGAATTCCGATTGAAAGCATTCCGCAAGTTCCTGGAAATGCCCACGCCCTGGTGGGGCAATCACCAGGCCCTGGCGGACATCGACTTCTCCAAGATTCACTACTATGTTCGCGCCAGGGGGAAGAACGAAAAATCCTGGGACGACGTTCCGGATGACATCAAGGACACCTTCGACAAGCTGGGAATTCCCCAGGCCGAGCAGAAATTTCTCGGCGGAGTCACCGCCCAGTATGAATCGGAAGTGGTATACCATTCCATGAAGAAGGAATTCGAAAAGGAAGGCGTGGTCTTCCTGGATATGGATTCCGCAGTAAAAGAATATCCCGAGCTGGTGAAGAAGCACTTTGCTTCGGTCATTCCCTACACCGACAACAAGTTTGCCGCATTGAACTCGGCCGTCTGGTCCGGCGGCAGTTTCATTTATGTCCCCAAGGGCAAAAAGGTGGATACCCCGCTGCAGGCCTATTTCCGGATCAATGCCCGGAACATGGGTCAGTTTGAACGGACCCTGATTATCGCGGATGAAGGGTCGGACGTGCATTACATTGAAGGATGCACCGCCCCCACCTACTCCACCGATTCCCTGCACGCGGCAGTGGTGGAACTGATCGCATTGGACAATGCACGCATCCGCTATTCCACCATTCAGAACTGGTCTGCCAACGTGTTGAACCTGGTGACCAAACGGGCCGCAGCGCATAAGAATGCCGTGGTGGAATGGGTGGACGGCAACATCGGCTCCAAGTTCACAATGAAATTCCCCTGTGTCCTGCTGAAAGGCGAAGGGGCACACGGCGAGGTGCTGTCCATCGCCATGGCCGGGGACGGTCAGCATCAGGACAGTGGGGCCAAGATGTTTCACCTGGCACCCAATACCACGTCCCGGATCGTATCCAAGTCCATTTCAAAGGGTACCGGCCGTGCTTCTTACCGTGGCTGGGTCAAGTCCGCCCGCGGTGCCGACAATTGCAGGGCCGATGTCCGCTGTGACGCGCTGATGTTCGGTGACCAGTGCCGGTCGGATACCTATCCACGGATGGAAATCTATGACCCCACATCCCGAATCACACACGAAGCCACCGTTTCCAAGATCCAGGACGATCAACTGTTTTACCTGATGAACCGGGGCCTGTCCGAAACAGAAGCCTCGGCCATGATCGTCAACGGATTTCTTGAACCCTTTACCCGGGAATTGCCCATGGAATATGCCGTGGAATTGAACCGCCTGGTGGCGTTGGAAATGGACGGCTCCATCGGCTGATGGACTGTCAGGAGAAATCAAATGGCAATTGCACACAATATAGAATTGTTCCCCTCTCGCCTGCATGAAGACTGGCGCTACTTTCGCCTGAAACGGGAAGACATTGAAAACCGGCTGCATCAGGCAGTCCGTGAAACTGCACCGGCAATTGATCCGGTAACAGGCGTCCGGTCATTGGATGACCAGTCAACTGCCGCGGTTGATACCCTGTTCCGTCACACGGCGTTTGACATGGAACGGGACATCTATACCGACCTGCTGCAACGCTATGCACCGGTTGAGACCCTTTCCATCGACCAGGATACCGACCGGTTCCAGCCCATTCATCTGGATGTCACCCGGGAAAGTGGTTTCCAGTGCCGCAACATCCGCATTCTGGTACAGCCCGGTGTCACGGCGGAAGTGCTCTTGAAAGTGGACGGCAGTGCGGTCAACAGCTTCATCAACGGCGAAGTCAAGGTGCTGGTATCGGAAGGGGCATCCCTGAAGCTGGGCGTATTGAGTGTTGGTGTGGACAGTTCCCTGTCCGTTCTCCGACTCAGTGGATTGATCTCAGCAAACGCCAATTTGCACCTGTTCAATCTGCAGACTGGTTCCGGTCAGACCCGCGGCGAATACCGCCTGACGCTGGCCGGCTCCGGCGGCGATCTGAAAGTGGACCAGGCCGTGATTGTGGATGGGAAAGCGGTTAATGACGCCGTGGTAAAGATGGTTCATGGTGCCCCGGAAACCCGATCCGATATGAACACCATCACCTATGCCACAGACCATGGTACCGGTATTCTCAACGGACTGATCCATGTGAAACCCGGCAGCAGCAACGTGGAAGCCTACCAGGAAGCCAAGAACTACATCCTGTCAGACACCGCTTACAGCGTGGGTTATCCCCAGCTGGAAATCGAAAACCAGGAAGTGGCCTGCTCCCACGGCACCACCATGCACGCGTTTGACAAGGACCAGCTGTTTTACCTGGCCAGCCGCGGCATTGATGAAAAAACCGGCAAGGCCATGATCCTCAAAGGTAATATCGACTATTTCTTCCGTAACATGAACGAGGAAAACAAGGAACGTTTCCTCCACCATGCCTATGGAAAAATTGATACCATGACGCGATGAAACTGAATCTGAAGCACCGTTTCCCCATTTTCCAGACGCATCCGGAACTGACCTACCTGGATTCCGCAGCGTCCACACAAAAACCGGACACCGTTCTGGAAAAGGTGAACCGGTTCTACCGGGAACGGTATGCCAACATCCACCGGGGCATGTACACCCTCAGTGTGCAGGCCACCGATGACTATGACCGGGCCCGGAAACGGGTGGCGAGGTTTATCAACGCCCCTTCCCCGGACAACCTGGTGTTCCTGCGCAATGCCACAGAGGGCATCAACCTGGTGGCGCAAAGCTGGGGACAGCAGCATCTGCAACCGGAAAGCAACATCGTCATCACCATCATGGAACACCATGCCAACTTTGTTCCGTGGCAGACGCTGGCGTCCCAAACCGGTGCGGAACTGCGGATTGTGCCCATGACACCGGACACGCTGGAACCGGACCTGGATGCCATGGATCGGATGGTGGATGACAACACCGCACTGGTGGCCGTCACCATGGCCTCCAACGTACTGGGGACGGTACCGGATGTGGATCGCATCCTGCAGCTTGCGCGGCAACATGGTGCGGTCACCCTGCTGGACGCCGCCCAGTATGTGCCCCATCATCCACTGGACATCCAGTCGCTTGACCCGGATTTCCTGGTATTCTCCGGACACAAGATGCTGGCATTGGACGGCATCGGGGTGCTGTACGGCCGCCGCGATCTGCTGGACACCATGCCGCCATTCCTGACCGGTGGGGATATGATTGAACGGGTCACGGTGGATCGCACCACCTGGGCGCCGGTGCCCCAGAAGTTTGAGGCCGGTACTCCCTTCATCGCCGGTGCAGTATCACTCCATGCAGCCATTGATTTCCTGGAAGAAACCGGGCTGGCGGTAATCACCGAACACGAACGGGTACTGGCATGCCTGGCCCATGAGCGTCTGGAAGAACTGGGCGGTGTCACCCTGTATCGATCGTTTGAACAAATTTCCAACGGCATCCTGCCATTCAACGTGGATGGGGTCCATCCCCATGACACCGCCACCATCCTGGCAGAGGAAAACGTCTGTGTCCGGGCCGGTCATCATTGCGCCGCACCGTTGATCGATACTATGGACGAAATGGCACTGGCGCGGGCCAGCTTTTATGTGTATAACGATGAAGCCGACGTGGACCGGCTGGTCCAATCGGTACGTAAAGTGAAGGAGCTGTTTCGCAAATGACCTTGCCACTGGATGACATGTACCGGGACCTGATCCTGGATCATTTTGAACACCCGAGAAACTGTAAGGATCTGGACGGACCGGACGGCTCCGAAGAAGGCCACAACCCCCTGTGCGGTGATCATGTGGACATCCAGGTCAATACCGAGGGCGGGGTGGTTACCGGACTGTCGGTGTGCACAAAAGGATGTGCCATCTGTACCGCGTCCGGGTCCATCATGTCCGGCGTGATCAAGAAGCGGAACGTGGACGAGGCGAAGGCGCTGATCCAGGTGATGAAGGCCTATCTGAAAGGCGAAGCGGAGCTGCCTGAGGCGGAACAGCGGGCGGATTTGAAAGCGTTGTCTGGAATCCGAAAGTTCCCCGTACGCATCAAGTGTGCATTACTCCCCTGGACCACGTTAGATCTTGTTCTGGAGAAATTGTCCAAAGCCAAACCGGCTGACGCCCCGCGGGGCTAACCCCGGCCTTCACCTTAAATAAAACTTAATGGCTGAGTAACTTCCCGGTCTGCCATCCGAATTTTCGGTGCAGGTACATCCCAACTGTCAGCAAAACGACCGGTTATGATTAATGCGAATTCGCGTGCTTGTGAAACCCGGACATATGTTGCTGGGCCTCGGCCAGTCTGGTTGCAAAACGTCCCTTTCGATATGCTGATCGCCAGTTTCGCAAAACAATCCATCCCCCGAAGCGTCGCAATGTATTACGCCAGATGCGATACCATTTTCGCCATCCAAACTGGATGTTCCACAGCGAAAAGACCATGACCGGAAAGATCAGTACATTGACCGCCACACCAAACATGTACCGGAACCGATAGAACCGTCCGTTGATTCTTGATAGACCCTTCTGGAGATCATCCGCCTGCAAAGGCGGATCCGGCTGGAACAACGGAAAATTGCCGTCATAGTATTCCCACCCGATACAATCCCTGGAAAAGATCCGTCCCTCCCTGTCCAGACGTGCAGTGAGTTCCGTTCCGGGTAATGGCACCGGCAGCAGCACTTGAATCGTATCAATCCGGGTTGCCCGGATAAAACGACGAAACCGTTTTATCCGCTCCCGGCCCGACAAGTCCAGTTGCACACCCGCAGGCAACGGATAGCCATAAATAAACATTCCGTGCACCAGGAATCCGGCCTTGTGATACAGGCGGGTCAATTGGCGCATCTGCTGTGGCTGAATCTTCTTATCCATTGCCGCCAGCTCTTCGGCAATGGGTGACTCAAACCCGATACACACCATTCGAATCCCCGCGAACCGCATCGCCTGCAGCAGTTCACTGTCCATGGCCCGGTCCAGGCGGATCTGTACGGTGATGTCCAGGTTCCTGCCCACAGCCTTCCTGTATTGCGCCAGCAT